>DBVR01000020.1:17028-17218 GCA_002308755.1 Christensenella sp. UBA1259 | reverse complement strand
GCGGGTTACGCTATCGGCGCGAAGAACGGATATTTCTACGTGAGAGCGGAATATCCCGTAGCGGTCAAACGCTTGCAGAACGCCATAAAACTCGCCGAAGAAAACGGAATTATCGGCGACAATATATTAGGCACGGACTTTTCTTTCAGAGTGCATCTCCGTTTAGGCGCGGGCGCGTTCGTCTGCGGCG
>DBVR01000020.1:16598-16957 GCA_002308755.1 Christensenella sp. UBA1259 | reverse complement strand
ATCGTCAACAACGTTGAAACGCTCGCCTGTGTTCCCTACATATTAAGGGAAGGTGCAAGCGTGTTTGCGGGTTACGGCACGGAAAAGAGCAAGGGAACGAAGGTTTTCGCCCTTGCGGGTAAAGTAAACAACGTAGGTTTAGTGGAAGTTCCGATGGGTACTACGCTTCGCGAACTTATCTACGATATCGGCGGCGGGATACCTAACGGCAAAGAGTTTAAGGCGATACAGACCGGCGGACCTTCCGGCGGATGCCTGACGGCGAAAGATCTGGATACCCCGATAGATTACGATACGCTTATCGCAAGGGGTTCTATGATGGGCTCTGGCGGCGCTATCGTTATGGACGAAGACAACTG
>DBVR01000020.1:0-16520 GCA_002308755.1 Christensenella sp. UBA1259 | reverse complement strand
TCTCCCTGCCGTATCGGTACCAAGAGAATGATGGAAATGCTTACGAAGATCACCAAAGGTCAGGCGACGCTTAAAGATCTGGACGATCTTAAATCGCTTGCGGCGAACATAAAGTCCAATTCTCTTTGCGCGCTGGGACAGACCGCGCCCAACCCGATACTTTCGACGCTTGCGCAGTTCGAAGACGAATACAGGGCGCATATCGTGGACAAGAAGTGTCCCGCGCACGTCTGTAAGGACCTGATGAAATACGAAATAGACAAAGACAAATGCGTCGGTTGCGGGCTTTGCGAAAGGCAATGTCCGGTGTCGGCGATTTCCAAGACGGACTACGTTGCGGAAGGACACAAACTGCCTTCCCGCGTTATCGATCAGGATAAGTGCGTAAAATGCGGGCTGTGTATGGCGTCCTGCAAATTCAAAGCGATATCCAAGAACTAACGGGAGAAACTATTATGGCAAAAGTAAATATCAAGATAGAAGGGATACCTTTTCAGGTAGAAGAAGGTCTTACGATTTTGGAAGCGGCTAAAAAGTGCGGTTTCGAGATACCGTCGCTTTGCGCTTTCAATCACGGCGAATGCTCTCGGGGTTCTTGCAGAGTATGCTTAGTAGAAGCCACGGGCGCAAGGGGGCTGGTTGCTTCCTGCGTGTATCCCGTTGCCGAAGGTATGGAGATAACCATCTCTTCGCCGAAAGCGACGGAAGCGAGAAGAACGTCGGTCGAACTTCTTCTTTCCAACCACAACAAGAACTGTCAGCAGTGCGACAAGAACGGCAACTGCGAACTGTTGCACGTCGCAAGGATAACAGGCGCAAGGGAAGATATGTATGTCGGCGAAAAGACCGAAACCACGATAGACAGGCTTACGCCGTCGATATACAGAGATACTTCCAAATGTATTCTGTGCGGCAGATGTATAGAACGCTGCAAAAACGCCCACGGTCTTGGGATTCTGGGCTTTGAAAAGCGCGGTTTCAATACCATCGTCGCTCCCGCGGAAAACAGGAGTTTTGCAAATTCCCCCTGTCTTTTGTGCGGTCAGTGCGTAACGGTGTGTCCGACGGGCGCGCTTATGGAAGTTTCCGAAATAGAAAAAGTGGACGAAGCAATGAAAGCGGGAAAGTACGTCGTAGTGCAGACCGCTCCCGCGGTGAGAGCCGCTATCGGCGAAGAATTCGGTATGCCGATAGGCACGCTTGCGACGGGCAAAATGGTTTCGGCGTTAAAGAGACTCGGATTTAAGAAGGTTTTCGACACCAACTTCGGCGCGGACCTTACCATTATGGAAGAAGCGACGGAACTTTTAGGAAGGATCAAAAACGGCGGAGTGCTTCCCATGATAACGTCCTGTTCTCCGGGCTGGATAAACTATGCGGAATACAATTACGGCGACCTGTTGCCGCACCTTTCTTCCTGTAAATCCCCGCACGAAATGTTCGGCGCGATATTAAAGAGTTATTATTGCGAAAAGAACGGTATAGACCCCAAAGATATGTTCGTGGTGTCCATTATGCCGTGTACCGCCAAAAAATTCGAGAAAGAAAGAGAGCAGTTACAGGTGAACGGGCTTCGCGACGTCGACGCCGTTTTAACGACGAGAGAACTCGGCAGACTGATCAAGCGTTCGGGCATAGACTTTAAGCGTCTTCCCGATTCGGAATTCGACAACGATATCGTCGGCGAATACACCGGCGCGGGCGTAATATTCGGTGCGACGGGCGGCGTTATGGAAGCGGCGCTTCGTACAGCGATATTCGTCTTAACGGGTAAAGAAGCCCAGCCCGTCGAATTGAAGGAAGTAAGGGGACTCGAAGGCATAAAGGAAGCGTCCTATAATTTAGGCGGCAAACAGATAAATATCGCGGTCGCCCACGGTATGAAGAACGCGAAAGTGCTTCTTGACGACATAAGGGCGGGTAAGAGTAAGTACCACTTTATAGAGATAATGTGCTGTCCCGGCGGATGTGTTGCGGGCGGCGGTCAGCCGTACGTCAAACCTTGTTTCCTGCCAGACGAAGACGCGGATATTCTCGACACTTACAGGGCAAAAAGAGCAGCCGCGCTTTATAAGGAAGACGAGTTGAGACCTATAAGAGCGTCGCACAACAACCCGCAGATAGTAGACCTTTACAAGAACTTTTTGGGCGAACCCAACTCTCACAAATCGCACGAACTGTTGCATACCACCTACAAAGCGAGAGAAGGTTTCAACGACTGATTTTAAGTAAACGAGAGAAAAAACGACCGGCCGTAAACGCGTCGGTCGTTTTCGCTTAAAAAGAAGGGTGTTGCAAAACTGCCCGACGTATGTTATAATAATAAAAAAGGTAAAACGTTAGAAAGGGGAGGATTGCCATGAAAAAAATTGCGGCGCTTATATTAGCGGTACTTTTCTCGGTAACGGCATTTTCCTGTTCGGGGGTTATCTCCGGCGGAAAAGCGACGGTTTTAAATAACGTTGTCTACGACGAAAAAGGTAGTGGGGAGTATTTTTACGACGCCGACTACTTTGCGAAACTTTCCGCATTTTCGGGCAGAGTTTACGAAGACTGTGCCGAAAACGATAACGCTAACTACGTTATGTCGCCACTATCCTTGTATATGGCGCTTGCCGTCCTGCACTCGGTAGGAGACGACGGGGTAAAAAGCGACATAGAAACGCTTTTCGGCATGGACGCGGGCGATATAGAAAAGACCGACGACCTTTTCCTTTCTCTCGTACGCGAAAGGGAAAACGACGGGGAACTTGTGTCGAAATTAGACCTTACCAACTCCATCTGGCTGGATACGGAGTTTACGGCGAATCAAACGGCTCTCGACAGGCTTGCCGAAGATTTCTGTTGTTATGCGTATAAAGCGCCCTTCAAGTCCGATAACAAGGCGGCGAACGCGGCGATAAGAAAGTTTATAAAAGAAAAAACGAAAGGACTTATAGACAAGGACTTTGAACTCGAGCCCGCCACCCTTTTTGCCATTATCAATACCCTGTATTTTAAGGACTGCTGGAATTTCGGCGACGGACTTACCGTGAAGAAAAGGAATTTCGTCGCAAACGGCGAAACCAAAGAGAAAGACTTTCTTATAGGCGAATATTTCGGCGGTAAAGTCGGAGAAACGGAAGTGTCGGAGTATTTTTATTCCAAAACGAGCAGCGGCTATTGTATAAAGTTTATTCTGCCGAAGGACGGCGTAGCGTTAAAAGACGCCATGACGGCGGAAAATTTAAATGCGGTCAATTCCGCAACGTATACCGGCGAAGAAGACGGAGTCCGTTATCTTACCCGCTGTATTTTTCCGAAATTTAAAATCGAAAGCGATACGCCCGTAAAGGAAGTTTTTGAAAACCAAGGTTACCTTCAAAATGCGTTTCACGCTTACACGTCGGATCTTACGGATATAGAACTTTGCGTTTCCGATATAAAGCACAGCGCGATATTAAAAGTCGACGAAAAGGGAATAGAAGGCGCGGCGGTAACGATAATTGCCGATAAGGCGTCGGCAATGCCGCCCGAACAGGAACAAAAGTTCGATTTCGTGATAGACAGAAGTTTCGGATTTATGGTAACCGACCCTTACGGCGTGATACTCTTTGCGGGGAGAGTTGCCGAACCGTAAACCTTGCGGGAAATCAGAACGTTTTATAAAAAAGTGAAAATCTTTCACCGTAAGGGGAAAGATTTTTTAAAATTCAATATTTCCCGTGATTTTGATTGACAAAAAAAAGAGTATGATTATAATATAACTTAGCACTTAAAGGTTTAGAGTGCTAATAACTTTTTTTTCGAGGGCATTATGAAAGAGTTTAAGACGGAATCGAAGCGCGTACTCGATTTGATGATCAATTCGATATACACCAACAAAGAAATATTTTTAAGAGAACTGCTTTCCAACGCGTCGGACGCGATAGACAAGCTGAAATTTATTTCGCTTATCGATACCGACGTGAATTCCGACTTTAAGATAGTTATATCCGCCGACAGGGAAAACGGGCAACTTACCATAGAAGACAACGGTATCGGCATGACGGAACAGGAATTAGATAGCAATCTCGGCACTATCGCGGAGAGTGGGACTCTCAATTTCAAAAAAGAAAACGCGGACAAGACGGACAACGAACTCATAGGGCAGTTCGGCGTGGGGTTTTATTCTTCCTTTATGGTGGCGGATAAAATCGAAGTTTATACCAGGGCGTATAAATCCGATACGGCGTACAAGTGGGAAAGTAACGGAGTGGACGGTTACGATATAGAAAAGACCGAAAAGGATACCGTCGGCACGAAGATAGTTCTTACCTTAAAGAAGGATACGGAAGACTTTAAGTATTCGGATTTTCTCGAAAGTTACAAGATAAGTTCTCTCGTAAAGCGGTATTCCGACTATATCCGCTATCCCATAATCACCGACGTTACGAAAAGCCGTAGAAAGGAAGGCACTCCCGACGACAAGCCGGAGTACGAAACGGTTACCGAACCCGAAACGTTGAACAGCATGGTGCCGCTGTGGAAAAAACCGAAAGGCGAAGTAAAAGACGAAGACTTGAACGAGTTTTATAAAAACGAATTCCACGATTACGCTAACCCTTTAAAGAGCGTGTACGCCAAGATAGAAGGGGCGGTAACCTACGACGCGCTTTTGTTTTTCCCCTCCCGCGCGCCCTTTGATTACTACTCGAAAGACTATAAAAAGGGTTTAAAACTCTATTCCAACGGCGTGATGATAATGGAAAAGTGCGAAGACCTTCTGCCCGATTATTTCGGGTTTGTAAGGGGCGTAGTGGACTCTTCCGATTTATCTTTGAACATTTCGCGGGAAATACTGCAACAGGACAGGCAGGTGAAGGCGATCGCTTCGGGGATAGAGAAGAAAATATCTGCCGAACTCAAAAAAATGCTTGAAGAAGACAGGGAGAATTACGAAAAACTCTTTAACGAATTCGGGCTTGCGTTAAAGTTCGGGGCGTACGCCGATTTCGGTATGAATAAGGACAAGTTAAAAGACCTTTTGATGTTTTACTCGTCGAAAAAGGAAAAACCCGTAACGCTTGCGGAATACGTAAAAGAAATGCCCGAGGGACAAGGCGAGATATACTATGCGGCGGGCGAAAGTTACGAAAAGATAGCCAAACTTCCGCAGATAGAAAGGGCGAAGGAAAAGGGCGCGGAAATACTGTTTTTTAAGGACGGCGTGGACGAGTTCGTGGTAAAGGTGTTAGGCGAGTACGACGGCAAGAAGTTCAAATCCGTCGCGGAAACGGACTTTTCTCTCGATTCGGATGCCGAAAAGCAGGAATTAAAGGAAAAGAACGAGCAGAATAAAGACCTGTTAGGAGAAATAAAGGCGGCTCTCGGCGACAAGGTGAAAGAAGTAAGGCTTACTTCCAACTTAAAGACTTATCCCGTGTGCCTTATCGCGGGCGGGGATATATCCATCGAAATGGAAAAGGTACTAAACTCAATGCCCAACGCCGACGGCAGCGTAAAGGCGGATAAGATTTTGGAGATAAGTTCCACGCACAAGATCTTACCGAAGTTGCAGACGCTTTACAAAGAAGACAAGGAAAAGCTTAAAAAATACGCTACGGTGCTGTACGAACAGGCGCGCGTATTAGAAGGGCTTTCGGTCTCCGACGCGGCGGAATTCGTGTCCGCGCTGTCGGATATAATGTGATTTTCGGTGTTTTTTCAATAAATTTTCAATAAAAACGTATTATAATCTAAACGTATTATAATCTATAAGATAAACCATCAAGGAAAGCGGGGCAAATGTTTTTAGGGCGTAAAAAATTTCACACGGCAAAGGAAAACGGAAATTCGGGCGGCGGCGCGGGTAATAACGACGCCGCTTTAAGACTTGTCAATATAGGCAAGATCTACGGCGAAGGCGAAACGGCCGTTACCGCCCTTAAAAATATAGACCTGTCTTTCCGTAAAAGCGAATTCGTCGCGATATTAGGACCTTCGGGTTGCGGCAAAACGACGCTTTTAAACATCATAGGCGGGTTGGACAGATATACTTCCGGCGACCTTATAATAAACGGCGTTTCCACCAAGGAATACAAAGACGGCGACTGGGATACCTACCGTAACAACAGCATAGGTTTCGTATTCCAGAGTTACAATCTTATCCCGCACCAGACCGTCATGTCCAACGTCGAACTCGCGCTCACGCTGTCGGGCGTTTCACTAACGGAACGCAGAGAACGTGCGAAAGCCGTACTCGATAAAGTGGGACTTAAAGGGCTTTACAATAAGCGTCCCAACCAACTTTCGGGCGGTCAGATGCAAAGGGTTGCGATAGCCCGCGCGCTGGTAAACGATCCCGATATAATTTTAGCCGACGAACCGACGGGCGCGCTGGATACCGAAACGAGTATTCAGGTAATGGATATCTTAAAGGAAGTGGCGAAAGACAGGCTCGTCATTATGGTAACGCACAACCCCGATCTTGCGGAAAAGTACGCTACGAGAATCATAAACCTTTTAGACGGGGAAAAGACGGGCGATACCGACGATTTTAACGGCAGTGCGGAGCGCAGGGAAAAGGTTTCCGACAAAGGCAAGTCGGCTATGAAGACGGGCACGGCGTTTTCGCTGTCGTTTTCCAACCTGAAAACCAAAAAGGGAAGGACGATTTTAACGTCTATCGCGGGCAGTATCGGGATAATAGGTATCGCTTTGGTGCTTGCGGTCTCGACGGGTTTTTCGGCTTATATAAATAAATTGCAGAGCGATACGCTGTCGGTGTATCCTTTAACGGTAGCCGAAGCGACTATCGATTTAACGGATTTTCAGAAACTCACCCAAGAGACGGTTTCTTCCGACCTGTTACGGCAAAGAGTGGAAAAAACGGTGTATACCCGCAAACTGTTCGACGATCTTACGAATATGCTGAAAAGCAATAAACTGACGGATGAATATAAAAGTTACGTCAAAAGTTACGCCGACGAAAAGAACACGCTTGCCGCAAAAACGGAAAAGGGTTGGGCGTATTGCATAAGGGAAGATTACGGATTCGACGTAAACAACTACCTGTATTCGGACATAGGATTTTTAAGAAACAATTTCACTATTCCGATAGACCAACTCGTCAAATACTTGCAGAACATGTTCAACGAAGGCATGCAGAATTCCGATATGAACATTTCGGCGGAATTCGTGCGTTCGTATATTCCGACGGTAAGTGAAATACCGGAAAGTTCCGACCTTATAGAATCGCAATACGACCTTATAGACGGCGAGTGGGCAACAGGGGAAGATGAACTTTTGCTCGTAGTGGATAAGTACAACCGTGTTTCAGACATAACTCTTGCGCTCTTGGGATTCAGAAACATAAACAAGATAGATACCGAGAATTACAGAGTCGTTTTCAGCGGAAGCGACGAAATGAGTTTCGAAAGAGTATATAACAAGAAGTTTTACTATCTTAAAAACGACAGCCGTTTCGTATCCCTTGCGGACGGCGTGTATTACGATAAGACCTTCGACTCAAATAACAATCCGATAGATCCCGATATGACGCTTACGATAAAGGGTATAGCAAGGCTTAAAGACGGGATAACGCAAGGCGTTCTTAATACGGGCATTGCCTACACGTCGGCTTTTAAGAACAGGATAAAAAGCGACAACGTAAACTCCGCAATAGCCGCAGATTGCGATGGCCGTGCGGAAAATAAGGTCAAAGTATATTCCTGGTATTTCGATAAAGACCAGCCGGAAGATTCCGATCCTACCATGTACAAGATGTATGATAACGGAAAGATATTGCTTGGTAAGATCGAAGAAGACGACCTTACGGAATTACAGAAACAAATAATCAGAGACTCGGCATACGCGTGGATGTTAGATACCGTCGGGCTTTCCGAAGACGTAAAAGATGCGATGCTTAAAAGTTTTATTACCGCTTTTTCGATGTCGTACGACGTGGAACTTCGCGCACTCGCGGGCAAGGAAGACGCCAACAGGATATATATCTATTCAGCGAGTTACGAAGACAAAGAGAACATAAAAGCGTACATGGATAAGTGGAACGAAACGCATGAAGAAGAAGACGAAGTACATTATTCCGATTCGACGGCTATGCTGTTTTCCGCACTTAACCAGATAGTGGACGCGGTAAAAATAGTGCTTATAGCGTTTACCGCGATATCGCTGGTGGTATCCAGCATAATGATAGGGATAATCACCTACGTTTCGGTGGTGGAAAGGACCAAAGAGATAGGCGTTCTGCGTTCTCTCGGCGCAAGAAAGAAGGATATATCGCGGATTTTCAATGCGGAAACCTTCCTTATCGGCTTGTTTGCGGGGCTTATCGGCGTGGGCGTATCGTACTTACTTACTTTACCGATAAACCTTATCGTAGCGCACTTTATAGAAAACCTCGGCAGTCTTGCCGCGTTACGGGTAGTCGACGCCGCCGTTTTAGTCGTGGTAAGTTTTGCGCTTACTCTCATTTCGGGCATAGTTCCCGCGCGTATAGCGGCGAACAAAGATCCCGTCGTTGCGTTGCGTACCGAATAGTGTAACAAACGTAAATATTGAAAGGCGCGAAGACGAGTTTCGTCTTCGCGCCTTATCTTTTGTTTTTTGTCATTTTACCCGCTTATATAAGAGCCAGAATACGGCCGCGCCTTGCGCGGGAATACCGATAAGGAATATTTCCCATAAATTGCGCGGCGGGTTTTCAAGCGAAACGTAAATGGTAAGATACACCGTAAGTATCACCGTCCATATAAAGACGGAAATTATTATAAGGTTGCCGACGCTTTTTCCCCATACGGAAGTGAATATCATAAGCACCGCCGCGGTAACGGGCAGGGCGTATATAAAAGCGAGCCATGTGTTGGTAAGAGACGGCACTATTATCCTTATGAACGCAAAGAACAAAACGGCGATAAGCCACACCGTAGCGGTGGAAGCGAGCCCTAAAACCGTACGTTTTAAGGTAAGTTTACCGAATATTCTGGGCTTTTCCGCTTTGGGTTCGGCGATAAGATAATCGACCTTGACGTCGAAAAAATCCGCTATCGCTTTTACCGTGTAAAGGTCGGGTACGGCCTCGCCGCGTTCCCACTTGGAAACGGCTTTATCGGAATAGTTTATTTTTTCCGCAAACTCCACCTGCGTCAGTTTTGCGGCTTTTCTTAATTTCGCCACATTTACGGCGAAATTGTTCTTTATGTCGGTATTCTGATTGTCCATATCGGTAATATTTTAACACAATATTGCGCATTGCGCAAGCGTTTGCACGGAAAATGCGCAATTCTACCGGGAGTAGAATTGACAAAAAACGACTCTACCGTGAGGTTTGCGGGGTTTAGAAAAGGGGTTCACGAAAGTAGGTTGATTATTCCGCCAAAGGCTATTAAAATGTAAGGCGAAAAGAAACTTATCGGAGAAATCGAAATGAAAATAGCGATATCGGCGGAATCTACCGTCGATCTTACCGAAGAGATATTGTCGGAATACGACATAAGAACCGTGCCGTTTACCGTAACGCTGGGGGAACGCTCCGCGCCCGACGGCGAAATAACGGGGAAAGAGATAATAGATTACGTTTTGGAAACCAAAAAACTTCCCAAAACCTGCGCCGTAAACGAAGAACAATATAAAGAGCATTTCGGCACGTTGTTAAAAGAATACGACGCTGTAGTGCATTTTTCACTTTCCGAAAAGCTGTCGTCGGCGTGTCTTAACGCCAAAAGCGCGGCAAAGGGGTTTAAGGACGTATTCGTAATAGATACCGAGTCGCTTTCAACGGGTATCGCGCTTTTGTGCATTTACGGGAGACGGCTTGCGGATAGCGGTCTTTCCCCGCGGGAAGTGTATGAAAAATGTCTTGAAAGAGTGCCTTTCGTGCAGGCGAGTTTCGAACTCAAAAGAGTGGATTATCTCTACAAGGGCGGCAGGTGCGGCGTGCTTGCCTTTCTCGGCGCGAATCTGTTAAGAATACGCCCGCAGATACTTGTCAAAAACGGTAAAATGGTATCGGGCAGAAAGTACAGGGGCAAGTACGAACACGTCGTAAAAAGTTATTGCGCTGACGTGCTGGAAGAATTCGATACCCCCGACCTTTCGGTGGCGTTCGTTACCTACACGACTGCGGCGGACGAAATAGTGAAATATGCCGTCGATCTGTTGAAAGGCAGGGGATTCAAAACGGTTTACGTTACACGTGCGGGCGGAACTATCACCAGTCATTGCGGGGAAGACTGTCTCGGGATACTCTATATCAACGACGGTAAAGAAAATTAAAAACAAACTTATCCTAATGGGGGATGTTTGGCAAAAAACAAACGTATTAACGGTGAACGCCGATACTGAAAAATATTAAAAAAGATGCTGTGAACAGCATCTTTTTTAATGTGGAGTTTATTTTATAAACATTTAAAACAGTTAGAAATTTACAAATAAAAAAGGTTCTTGAAAGAACCTTTTACGGTTCGACTCGGAACCTTCTGGTGGAGGCGTAGGGACTCGAACCCTAGACCTCTCGCATGTGAAGCGAGCGCTCTAACCGACTGAGCTACGTCTCCGAAAACAAATATATTCTATCATATTGCTTTTTGTTTTGCAACTGTTTTCACGGGTGTTTGTCGGTATTAAATTTTATTTTATACGCATACTTTTTCTTAATGACTTTCAAAAGAAAACTTCCGTTCCTTATTCTTTTATGCGCAGTTTTGTTTTCGGGAAACGTTGCCGTTTCCCGTTTTTCCGCGGATGCGGAATCTTTTATGCCGTTTTACGACCTTAAACCGCAGGAACTCGTTTTAAGGGCGGAATTTTATACGACGTATTCTTCGTCTTCGGACGAAAGAAAGAACAATATCTGGCTTGCGGCAAAGTCTATAGATAACGTTATGATAGACGTTGGCGGGGAATTTTCTTTTAACCGTACCGTGGGACAAAGGACCGAAAAACGCGGCTATAAGTCCGCGAAAATAATCGTGAACGGGGAATTTGCCGAAGGTGTAGGCGGCGGAGTGTGTCAGGTGTCCACCACGCTTTACAACGCGTTTTTGGTCGCGGGGTTGCGCGTTACGGAGTACCACCCGCACAGCCTTGCCGTGTCGTATATAGCCCTTTCTTTTGACGCAATGGTCAATTCGGGCAGTGCGGATCTGCGTTGCGTAAACGGCACCCGTAACCCTATAATAATAAGGGCGACGGCGGACGGCGACAGATTAAGGATAAAGATATACGGCGAACCGATGAAAGAAAAGTATATAAGAAAAAGCGTAACGATAGAAGAACTGCCCCCCGAAACACTTCTTATAAAAGACGACGAAGGCTTATATAAAGACTTGTTTGTCGGGGAGCGAAGGGTGCTTTCTTACGGCAAAAAAGGATACGTAACGGAAGGGTATCTTATAAAGACGGTGAACGGCAGAAAGGTTTCCGAAAAAAGGATAAGAAAAGACAGGTACGCAAGCGTGAAAAACGTCGTGATAGAAGGGACCGCCATGCCGAATTCGGGCGAGAGTCCGTAAACTCTTTTACTTTGACAATATAGCGTTAAATACGGTTGATAAAAAAGTTATTTCGTGTTATAATGTATCAAAAACCGAAAGGAAACGTTATGAACGGATACGTGCTGGAAACGCGTGATTTGACAAAGAGTTACAACGGGAGACCCGCCGTCGACGGGGTAAGCGTTGCGATAAAGCGCGGCGAGATATACGGGCTTATCGGCAAAAACGGCGCGGGTAAGACCACTTTTATGCGCCTTATTCTGGGACTTTGCGAAAAAGACCGCGGGGAAGTGATGCTTTTCGGCGATAAAGACCTTAACAAAGCGCGGGCGAAAATAGGTTCTCTGATAGAAGAACCGGGGCTTTACAGAAGTTGCACGGCGTACGAGAACATGAAGAGATTCGCCATGTTATACGGCGCGGACAAGGCGGAGATACCGGAAATTTTAAATCTCGTGGGTTTGTCCGATACGGGAAACAAAAAAGCGGGCGAATTTTCTTTGGGCATGCGGCAAAGACTGGGGATAGCGATCGCGCTTTTGAACCGCCCCGAAATGCTGCTTTTGGACGAACCGATAAACGGACTCGATCCCGCAGGGATAAAAGAAATGCGCGACCTTTTCGTTACGCTCAACAAAAAGGGCGTAACCCTTATAATTTCCAGCCATATACTCGACGAATTATCAAAAGTAGTGAGTGTGTACGGCATAATAAACAAAGGGCGTATCGTGGAAGAAATAAGGCAGGAAGAACTCGAAAATCGCTGTAAAAGGGGAATAGTATTCCGTACTTCGGCGACGGATAAGGCGGCGGACGCGTTCAAAGAAAAATTCCCTTCGGGAATATGCGAAACCGAAGGAGACAAACTTATAGTGTACGATCCGCTGGATGCGGCGGATAGGATAAACGCGGAACTCGTCAGTCGCGGCATAGGGGTTTACGAAATAAGTAAATTTTCCTACGATATCGAAGACTTTTTCTTGGAGAAGATGGAAAAATGAACGTGTTGACGAAATTCGAGTTTTATAAACTCTTGCGGCAGAAAAGTTTTTACGTGTGCGCGGTGATAATAGCGGTGAGCGCGGTTTTAAGCATGGTCGCGACGAAAATAATCCTTGACGCGGCGATACTCGAAGGTTATGACGTTTCGCCCGCCACGGCGGTGCTTTCGAGAGTGGACGACACCTTTACCATGCTTTGCGGGATATTCGTCGCGCTTTTGGTGTGCGGGGATTTTTCGCAGCAGACGATAAAGAACGTGTACGCGAGAGGGTTTTCCAAAACGCAGGTGTATTTTGCGAAGTTTATTGCGGCAGGCGTCGGCACGCTCGTGATGTTTATTATAAATTACGCGGTAAGTTTTCTTCTGGGACTTGCGCTTTTCGGTGAAATAGGCGTTACCGACTTAATGGCGTACGATATGGCGGCGCAACTTATTACGGCTTTCTCGTTTACCGCGTTCACGTTTGCGGTATCCTTCATTTTCCGTAAGACGGGCGTGGGTATCGCCCTTTCCATAGTGGGGCCCATGGTCGTAAATCTCGTGCTTATACTGGTATCACAGATAGCGAAAGTCGATTTTTCGCTTTCCGAATACTGGATATCGGGGATACTTACCAAACTTTCCGGTATGGCTACGGGCGAAACCATAGCCGTCGCCGACACATTGGCGAACGGGACTCTGACGGTTTCCGACGTAACGGTGTGTCTGGTGCTTTCGGCGGTATATACGGCGGCTTTCGTTCTTTTAGGGTATTACGTCAATAAGAAAAAAGACGGCTGAAAAAATTCTTTAAAAAAGCAAAAGGCCGAAGAAAGAACGACTTTGTGCGTTTTTTCTTCGGTCTTTGTGGTTTAAGGTTTATTTGCACCCGCCGAATTTGCCGAACAGGTTACCGCCGCCGTTTTTGGAGCAGAAGCAGAGAAGAAGCAGGGCGATAGGCAGAGTGTAGCAACTGTTGCAGATACCGTTAAGGCATCCGTTTTTGGCGAGGAGAATAATAAGCAGGATTATGAGTATCCACAAACAGCAGTTATTCCCCAAAAAGTCGAAACATCCGTTCATAAATTTTACCTCCAAAGTAAACTCTTTCTCCGCCTATGTAAATTTTAGGGAAATCGGCGGAGCGTTCTATTATCAATATAAGCGGCAAACGATAAAAATGTTACAATTCTCCTTTATTCGTTTGCGTGGAGAAAATTTTTGTGCTACAATGATAGGGCGAATACGAGCGGATATGAAACTTTATTCGATCCGACTTTGTTATGTTTCGCGAAACTTTTTATTTCAACAGATATTTCTTAAAGAAAATTTGATTGGAGGTACAATTTGATATGACTCAGACTTCGCAGGCGAAGAAGATCACTTACTTTGCCGTGTTCACGGCGCTTACCGTCGTATTGCAGTTTGTCGGCGGATACATGAGAATAGGTCCCGTAAACCTTAACTTCACGCTTATCCCGTTGGTGCTTTGCGGTATGCTTCTCGGTATCGTTTACGCCACCGCCTTGGGGTTTATAATAGGCGCGGTGTTTCTTATTCAGGGGATAACGGGATTCGAGCCGTTTACCGGTTATCTTTTTTCGGAAAGTCCCGTATTGCTGACGCTTACCTGCGTGTTAAAGACCACCGTGGCGGGGGCTGTCGGCGCACTCGTGTACAGAGCGTTGCAAAACGGAAATAAGTATTTGGCGACGTTTGTTTCGGCGGCGGTAGTACCCGTCGTAAATACGGCGATATTCGTTTTCGGTATGGTGCTTATAAAAGAATCTTTGGTATCGTACCTTACGAGCGCGGGGTTGGACGTTTCGGGATACGGAATCCTGTATATAATTCTCGTAATCGTCGTTACCTGGAACTTTTTTATAGAATTCGGGCTTAATCTTCTGCTTGCGCCCGCAGTTTACAGGGTAATAAAAGTCGCGGATAAAGGTATAGGTTAAACATGTTACTTACCATAGACATAGGAAACACGAATATAAAATACGGCGTATTTTCGGGCGACGAACTTATCGCGTCTTTCAGGGTAACGTCAAAAACGTCGAGAACGGCGGACGAATACGGCTCGGTGCTTATCAACCTTATAACGAATAAGGGAATAAAGGTCGCCGATATAGACGGGATAATAATTTCTTCGGTCATACCCACCTTAAATTATACCATGTGCCATATGTGCGAATACTTTTTCGGCATAACGCCCATAATGGTTGGGCCGGGGATAAAAACGGGACTTAACGTCAACGTGGAAAACGCCAAGGAAGTGGGGGCGGACAGGATTGTAAACAGCGTTTCCGCCTACAAAAAGTACGGCGCACCGGTGATAGTGGTAGACTTCGGCACGGCGACGACTTTCAACGTGATAAACGGCAGCGGCACGTTCATAGGCGGCGTTATCGCCCCGGGAATCAAGACTTCTTTGGAAGGGCTTATAAACAACACGGCGCAGCTTCCCATGATAGAACTCGTTTCCCCGAAGAAGATAATCGCCAAAAACACCGAAACGAATATGCAGGCGGGTATAATTTTCGGTTTTGCGGGGCTTGTGGAAAACATTCTCAACAAGATAAAGAGAGAACTCGGCGAAGACGGCGTGAAAGTCGTTGCGACGGGCGGACTCGGCGAGATAATATCGAAAGAGTTAAAGGCGATAGACGTCGTGGACAGACGGCTTACGCTTGACGGATTGAAAATAATTTACGATCTGAATAAGGCATAATCAAGGAGAACGTAATGAAAAAAGTCGGAGTGGCTATACTTGGGCTCGGCGTGGTAGGCGGCGGGGTTTACGAGATACTTACCGAAAAGAAAGAGTACTTCAAAAAGACGCAAGGTCTGGATATTACGGTGGAGAGCGTTCTTGAAAAGAATAAAGCGAGGGCGCAGTCGTTAGGTGTAAAAAGCGCCGTAATGGCAGATTCTATCGAAGAAGTGATATCCAACCCCAACGTAGATATTGTGGTGGAAGTTATCGGCGGTACGGAACCCGCAAGGACTTTCGTGTTAAAAGCGCTGATGAGCGGCAAGACGGTGGTTACTTCCAACAAGGAACTGTTCGCAAAATACTGGACTGAACTCGAAGAAGAAGCGAAAAAGATGAACGCGGGACTTTTCTTCGAAGCGAGTTGCGTCGGCGGAGTGCCGATAATACGGGTGTTGCAGGACGGTATGCAGGCGAACGAGATACGTTCCATAAAGGGTATAATCAACGGCACTACCAACTATATACTTACCAAGATGGCGAGCGAAAACGCTTCTTACGAAGACGCGTTAAAGGAAGCGCAGAAACTCGGCTATGCCGAATTCAATCCCACGGCGGACGTGGAAGGGTTCGACGCTACCTACAAAATATCCATACTGTCGAGTCTTGCTTTCAACAGTAAGGTGTGCGTTGAAAACGTGTACAGGGAAGGGATAACGGGCGTCGCAAAGGAAGACATAGCCTACGGTAAGTCTATGGGGTATACTCTGAAACTTCTGGGTATCGGCAAAAAGACCGAAAACGGCATAGACGTAAGGGTTCACCCGACCTTTATAAGAAACGGCGACCCGCTTGCGAGTGTAAGCGACTCTTTTAACGCCGTACACCTTGTCGGCGATTCCGTGGGCGAAATAATGCTGTACGGCAGGGGCGCAGGCGCGTTGCCGACGGGGAGCGCGGTCGTTTCCGACGTGATATTCGCGGCAAAGCACAACGAGTGCTATTACGCACCGTTTAAGAACAATGAAAAGGGCAATAAGGAAACCAAATTCGTTACCGATTTCACGTCCATGTACTATTTAAGGATGGCAGTGAAAGACGCCGCCGGCGTGCTTTCGAAGATCGCGGGGCAGTTTTCAAAGGGCAACATAAGCCTTAAAGAAGTCAAACAGACGGCGGTCGGCGAAAACAGCGCGGAAATAGTGGTGATAACGCACCCTGCGTTGGAGAGTAATATGCAGAAGACTTTGGAAAAACTCAACAAACTTTCCGAAGTTTACGGCGTAAAGGGCTTTATCAGGATAGAAGAGTAAAAAACCGAAAATAAAAACTCGCGGCGCAGACTGTT
>DBVR01000005.1 GCA_002308755.1 Christensenella sp. UBA1259 | reverse complement strand
CCGCCGAAGAAATCCACTTCGAGATTTCTTCTCGTTCCGGAATTTTCAATGAGAAAATCCAACGCGCGCGCCCCTGTTTCGTAACTCATAAGCGCGCGTTCGCCCTTGTATTTTCCCTGACTCGCAAAACAGTAGGAGCAGTTTAGGTTACAGGTGTGCGCGACGTGAAGACACAGCGCTTTTACTATCCCTTTGGAGCGGGCTTTAAGTTCGCCCGCAAGATTTCGGAAAGGATCTTTTGCGAAAAGCACGCCGTCTTTTTTAAGACTTTCGATCTCTTCGTAGCAGGAGAGTATATCTTCTTTTGAAACTTCGGGGTGTTTTTTCGAAACGGCAAAAATCACTTCCGACTTTTTTTTGCCGTCGAATTCGGCTACCGTGTCGAAAGAGAGATCGTCCGCAAGGTGAACGGAGCCGCAGGCGGAGTCTACTATCACGTTATATCCGAAAAGTTTATAAAGGTGTACCATAGAGTTTACATAAAAATACCGCCCTTGCGGCGGTGATTTTTATTTTTTTCTGAAAATCAAACGGATTTTTTACCGTTTTCGCACTTTTGGTTAGCAACGCCGCAACTGGTTTTGCAAGCCGACTGACAAGAAGTCTGGCACTCGCCGCAGCCGCCGTTTTTCGCGCTTTCGCAAAGATTACGAGTTTTTATGGTTTTTATACGTTTCATATCGCGCCTCCGTAGAATATATAGAAATTATAGCATAAACGGCCGGGCTTGTCAACGCTTTCTTTTACTATTGTTACATAATTCTGCATATAAAGCAGGCGAAAACGCAGGATAAAAAGGAAGCGAAAAGTGATATCGCGATAGGCTTAAAGAGATTTTTGGTTTTAGAACCCGCAAAATACACGGCGGCGATATAAAACACCGTTTCACTCGAACCGTATATCACCGAAGCGCATCTCGCTATATACCCGTCCGCGCCGTATTCTGCGTAGATATCGGAAAGAGTGGCAAGCGCGCCGCTTCCAGAAAAGGGCTTTATGAGAACGAGTTTCGTAAGTTCCTTCGGTATCCCCAAAAATCCGAAAACGGGGGATAAAAAGTCGCACAAAAGCGAAGAAAGTCCGCTTTCTTCGAATAGTTCCATCAAAACGAAAATGCTTGCAAGATACGGGAATATGCTGAAAGAAAAGGGGATAGCGCCCTTTACCCCGTCGGTAAAGGCGTCGTAGGGTTTTACCCGTTTTATCGCGGCGTAAATAAATACGAAAAGAAAGAAAACGGGTATCAGATAAACCGACATTTATCGCCCCTTTTTTTCATGAATATCTTTACGAGAAGTATTCCCAGCACGGTTGAAAGAAGGGTTGCGAGTATCGTCGGAAATATTATATCGGAAGGGTTTACCGCGCCGCATCTTATACGGAGAGCGAGTACCGACGACGGTATAAGCTGGATGCTCGTCGCGTTTATCACGAAAAACATACAGAGGGCGTACTCGGTGTTCGGGTGTTTTTCGAGTTCTTTTACGGATTTTATGCCCATAGGGGTAGTCGCCCCGCTCATACCGAGAATATTCGCCGCGATATTTAACGACATAAAATCGTTGGCTTTCTCGGGCAGCGGTCCGAACAGAAATCGGTTTACGGGTTTAAGAAGTTTCGCGGTCTTTTCGGTGAGCCCCGTCTTTTCGAAAACGTTCAATATTCCGAGCCACACGGCGTAAATCACCGTCATCTGCGAAGAGAGAGCGAGGGCTTTTTCCGTGCCGTTTAGAAAGGATGTAAGCACCCCGTCGGGTTCTACGAATATCAAAGTTACGGTGGAAACCGTTAAAATTACGCCGAAAATCAAATTCATAGTAAAATTTATGAAGTATAATCCTTGAATATGAGAAAGATTTGTGCTAAAATAACTTTATACGAAACGTACAAAACGCAAGGACTTTAAAGTAAATGAAAGAAAAGTTTTATTTGACGACGGCGATAGCGTACACTTCCGGTAAGCCCCACATAGGCAACACTTACGAAGCGATATTATCCGACGCGATAGCGCGCTTTAAAAGGGCGGAAGGGTACGACGTGTTTTTTCAGACGGGCACGGACGAGCACGGACAGAAGATAGAAGAAAAGGCGAAAGCAGCGGGCGTTACCCCCAAAGAGTACGTAGATAAAGTCGCGGGCGAAATAAAGGGGATATGGGATTTAGTGGGCGTTTCCTACGACAAGTTTATCCGTACCACCGATAAGGACCACGAATTGCAGATACAGAAGATATTCCGCAAGTTATACGAGCAGGGCGATATATATAAGGGCAAATACGAAGGCTGGTACTGTACCCCTTGCGAATCTTTCTGGACGGAAAGTCAACTTAACGACGGCAAGTGTCCCGACTGCGGCAGAGAAGTAAAGAAAGCCGAAGAAGAAGCGTATTTTTTCAAAATGAGTAAATACGCCGACAGGCTTATAAAGTACTACGAAGAACACCCCGAATTTATCCTGCCCATTTCGAGAAAGAACGAAATGCTGAACAATTTCTTAAAGCCGGGGCTTACCGACCTTTGCGTATCCCGTTCTTCCTTTAAGTGGGGGATACCCGTGGATTTCGACGACAGGCACGTCGTTTACGTCTGGCTGGACGCTCTGTCCAACTATATCACGGGCATAGGCTACGACGCCGACGGCAACAGTACGGAACAGTTTAAAAAATTATGGCCCGCAGACGTGCACATAATAGGGAAAGACATAATAAGGTTTCACACCATTTACTGGCCTATCTTTCTGATGGCGTTGGGACTTCCGCTACCCAAAAAGGTGTACGGACACGGCTGGCTTTTGCAGGAAGGCGGCAAGATGAGTAAATCGAAGGGCAACGTTATGTACGCCGACGATCTCGTTTCGGTGTTCGGAAAGGACGCCGTAAGGTATTACGTTTTAACGGCTATGCCGCAGGACAACGACGGCGTTATTTCGTGGGAGGCTATGACCGAAAAGATAAACGCCGACCTTGCGAACGTTCTCGGCAATCTCGTCAACCGCACGGCGGCTATGAGTAACAAATATTTCGGCGGCAAAGTGGAAGACGGCGGGGTATCCGAGCCCGTGGACGAAGACCTGAAAGCGGTGGTACTTGCCGCATACGGCAAAGTTAAAAAGAAGATGGACGACTACCGCGTTTCCGACGCGTTGGAAGAGATATTCACTCTGTTCAGGAGAGCGAACAAATATATCGACGAGACCGAACCGTGGAAACTCGCGAAAGACGAAAGTAATTTCGGGAGACTCAAAACGGTGCTTTATAACCTTACGGAAAGTATCGTGATAGGGCTTTCCTTACTGTACCCGTTCCTGCCCGATTCCGCGGTGAAAGGCGCGAAACAGTTCGGACTCGACGTAAGAAGTTTCGGTGAACTCGGCAAATTCGGGCTGTTAAAGGAAACGACGGTAAGCAAAGAGCCGGAAATACTGTTTAACAGGTTCGATATAAAGGAAGTAACGGCAAAAGCGGAAGAGATAGCCGCAAAACAGGTTGCGGCGAACGAAAAATCCAAGGAGAACGGGGATATGAAACCGCAGATAGGTATAGAAGATTTCGCGAAAATAGAACTTAAAGTCGCCACGGTCGTCGCCTGCGAAAAACTGGAAAAGAGCAATAAACTTCTTAAACTTTCGTTGAAGATAGGCGAAGAGCAAAGAACGGTTGTCAGCGGTATCGCGAAAGCGTATTCGCCCGAGTATATGGTCGGCAAAAAACTCGTAGTTATCACCAACTTAAAGCCCGCGAAACTCTGCGGCGTAGAAAGTCAGGGCATGATACTCTGCGCCGAAAACAAAGACGGCGAACTTTCCTTCCTTTCTCCCGAGCGGGATATGGAAGACGGGAGCGAAATTTTCTGATGTTTATCGACGTTCATTGTCATTTGACGGACGATAAGTTAAAGGGCGATCTTCCCCGCACGGTGTCGGAATTTAAGGCGGCGGGGGTAGGACGGGTAATAAACGTAGGTTGTTGCGCGGAAAGTTCCGCGTACGCCTTTAAGCAGGCGCAGGAGTTTCCCGAAATATACTTTGCGGCGGGCTTGCATCCGCAGGAATTAAAGGACAAAGATATTTCCGAGATATACGAAATAGAAAAACTTTGCAAAGCCGAAAAATGCGTAGCCGTGGGCGAAATAGGCTTGGATTATTACTGGGACAAGACCTATTGCGACAAGCAGAAGGAATTTTTTCTCGCGCAGACGGAACTTGCGTATTCCTTAAAACTCCCCTTAAATATCCACGTAAGGGAAGCCATGGGCGACGCCGTGAAACTTATTAGGGACAATAAGGGCAAGTTCTGCTACGGCGGGGTGATGCACTGTTTTTCGGGCAGCAGGGAAACGGCGAGAGAACTTTTGAATCTGGGGCTTTATATATCTTTCGGCGGAAGCGTTACCTTTAAGAACTCCAAAACCGTAAAGGAAGTGGCGGCGTTCGTTCCGAAAGACAGATTATTGACCGAAACCGACGGTCCCTACCTTGCGCCCGAACCGTTAAGGGGCACGGTCAATTCCCCTAAAAACGTACCGATTATAGCGGCGAAACTCGCCGAAATACGGGGAACGAGTGTCGAAGATATAGAGATAGCGTCGGAAGAAAACGCAAAGCGACTGTTTTACGGACTTAAATAGAACGGGGAAACGCATGCTGTTTCCCCGTGCCTTTTCTTCGGTAGAAGTTCAAGGATATCCCTTCTGTAACAGGGTGCGCAAAAACGGCGGAAATATTCGTGATTTTACGGGTGAAAAATGGACAACAAACTCAAAAACCTGCTGTTTAATAACGGCGTACGGCTGAAAAAAGCGTACGGTCAGAACTTTCTGACCGACGAAAGTCTGCTTGCGGAAATAGCGGAAAAAGCGGGGATAGAGAGTACCGACGCCGTGCTTGAAATAGGTTGCGGCGCGGGTGCGCTTACCAAAGCGTTGTCGGAAAGGGCGGGAAAAGTCGTCGGCTACGAGATAGACGAAAGGTTAAAGCCCGTGCTTAAAGAAACCCTTAAAGATTGCGGCAACGTAACCTTGGAGTTTAAGGATATAATGAAAGAAACGCCGCAGAACTTAAAAAGACTTCTCGGCGAACAATATAAGATAGTCGCAAACCTTCCCTACTATATAACTACGCCGGTGATAATGAAATTTCTGGAAAATGCCGACGGCGTGCTTTCGATGACCGTTATGGTGCAGGAAGAAGTCGCCGAAAGGTTCGCGGCAAGAGCGGGCGATTCCGATTACGGCGCGATAACGGTGGGGATAAATTTACGCGGCAGTGCCGAGATAGTTATGCGCGTCGGCAGGGAAAAGTTCTTCCCCGTGCCCAACGTCGATTCCGCGGTAGTCAGGATAGATATAGATAAGGATAAGTTTAAGGGCACGGATCTTGCCGCCGTAAGGGAAACGGTAAAAGCGGCGTTTTCGGGCAGAAGAAAAACGCTTGAAAACAACCTTATAAACGCCATGGGGTTAAGGCGCGAAACGGCGAAAAAGTGTATAGAAGACTGCGGATTTTCTCCGCTTTGCAGGGGCGAAACGCTGTCTGCGGAAGATTTCGTTTTACTCACCGAAAAGATAAAGGAAGCGCGCAATGGATAAAAAGGTTCTGGTTCTGGCGTCGGCAAACAAAGGCAAAATACGGGAAATTTCCGATATGCTGCCCGAATTTAAGGTGGTGGCTTATAAAGAACTCGGCGAGAACTTCGATATAGAAGAAACGGGCGAAACTTTTTTCGATAACGCGCTTATAAAGGCGAAAGCCGTCAGCGAAAAGTACGACCTTCCCTGTCTTGCGGACGACAGCGGACTGTGCGTGGAAGCGTTATCCGGCGCGCCTGGGGTTTACAGCGCGAGATATTCCGAAACGGGCGACGACGAAGACAATAACGACCTGCTTTTAAAGAATATGCAAGGGGTAAAGGACAGGCGGGCGAAATTCGTCTGCTGCGCGGTGTTTTATATGCCGAACGGCGAAGTCTTTACCGAAACGGGCGAAACTTTCGGCGAAATTTTAAATGAAAGACAAGGTAAAAGCGGTTTCGGTTACGATCCCGTGTTTTACTCTTTCGATTTAAAAAAGTCTTTCGGGCTTGCCACCGAAGAAGAAAAGAACTCGGTATCTCACAGGAGCAGGGCGATACACGCCATAGCCGCGGTAATAAAAGAAAAGTTAAAGTAAAAAATCAAACGAAAAGCCGCCGAGAAATCGGCGGCTTTTAACCTTTACTTTTTTACTTACGCTCTTTCTACTTTTCCGCTTTTAATGCATCTTGCGCAAACGTATTCCTTGGCGACCGTCCCGTCCGCCTTTTTAACGTTTATCTTCTGAAGATTTGCATTGTAAGAACGGGGTGCTCTGCGGTTGGAGTGGCTGACCGTATTCCCCGAAAGTTTGCCTTTTCCGCAAACGCTGCAAATTCTGCTCATATTTCTTCTCTCCTGTTCAACGATTTTTAACAACAGATACTTTAACATATTTAAAGATAAAATGCAAGTTTTTTTAAGCAGTTTTGCAAATTTTTTGCTTTGACTTATCCCCCATAAGGTAAAATTTTCAATATTTCCCGATAAATCGTTGCAAAAAATTTTTAAATAATGTAAAATAATCTGTGAAGTAAAGGGACGGTATTATGTCGGTCAAAACGAATAATATTTACGGAAGAATTGTCATTTCCGATAATACTATAGAACGCTTTATCGCTCACGTATCTACTGACAGTTACGGGATAGTCGATTTCGTGCCCGCAAATTTCTGGCAGAAAGTAGTGGGCTTTTTTAAGTGGCGTTCTTTCGTTCGCGGCGTAAAAGTCCGCACTTCGGGCGACAGGATCTTTATCAATCTGTCCGTTACGGTAAAGTACGGCGTATCGATAAAAGCCGTTGTGGAAGCGTTGAAAGTTTCCGTTAAATACAGGGTGGAGAAATTTACCGGTATGATAGTGGACACCATGAACGTTTCCGTTATCGGCGTGGAGAAATAGTCGTCAAAAAATAAAGTTTACGGTTTTCGTTATCGGAGTTTATATATGAAAAAAACGTTGAACGGTTCGGTGTTCAAACAGATGATATTGAACGCCGCTAAGATATTGGAACTTAACAGACCCGTGGTGGACGCGCTGAACGTCTTTCCCGTTCCCGACGGCGACACGGGCACGAATATGTCCTTAACTTTACAGTCGGCGCTTAAAGAAGCGCTCGCCTGTCAGAGCGGTAAGATAGTCGACCTTGCGGAAGCGGTGAGTAAAGGCGCGCTTCGCGGTGCAAGGGGAAATTCCGGCGTTATACTTTCGCAGATACTTCGCGGCATGTGCAACGTACTGAAAGCGGAAGAAGAAATCGACGTAAAAACCTTTGCGAACGCGTTAAAGAGCGGTGCGGAAGTCGCATACGGCGCGGTCAGTAAGCCGAAGGAAGGCACGATTTTAACGGTCATCCGCATGATAGCGGAAACCGCGCAGTCCATAAGGAGAAAGTGCCCCGATTTCGAGACTTTCTTTAAGGAAATAATCGAAGCGGGCGACGCGGCTTTGGAACTTACGCCGACCTTACTACCCGTTCTTAAAAAAGCGGGCGTCGTGGACGCGGGCGGCAAAGGGCTGATGCTGGTATTAGAAGGCATGCATAAAGCCGTGCTCGGCGAAGCGATAAGCGGCGACGTAGTCCTTCCCGCCGAAAAGACGGCGGAAGCGGGCTTGGAACACGCGGACATTACTAACCTTGCCGACATAGAATTCGCTTACTGCACGGAATTTTTCGTTATAAACCTTAAAAAGAAGACTACGCTCGCGGATATAGAGCGTTTCAAAGAATATCTTATGACGATAGGCGACAGCGTTATCGTTATAGGCGATCTGGAATTCGTAAAGGTGCACGTTCACACCAACCGCCCCGGCAACGCGCTGACGAAGGCGTTGGAACTCGGCGAACTCGACAAACTTAAAATAGAGAATATGTTGGAGCAAAACCGCGCGCTTTTACGCAAATACGAAGAAGAAAAGAAAGAAATGGGCATGATGAGCGTGTCGGCGGGCGACGGCATAACGGGGATATTCAAAGACCTGTCGGTCGACGCCGTTATAGAAGGCGGTCAGAGTATGAATCCTTCCGCCAGCGACATAGCCGACGCGGTGCAGAAGATAAACGCCGAAAACGTATTCGTTTTCCCCAACAACAAGAACATAATTCTTGCGGCGGAACAGGCAAAATCGCTTGTTGAAAACAAGACTATCCACGTTATTCCGACGAGAAACATCCCGCAAGGTTTTGCGGCGGCACTCGCCTTTAATCCCGAACTTTCCGTGGACGAAAACAAGGCGAACATGATCCACGCACTTGACGCCGTTACCGTAGGTCAGGTAACCTACGCCGTGAGAAACACTAAACTTTACGGGTTCGACCTTTCGGTCGGCGACATAATGGGACTCGACAATAAGAAGATTCTCGCAACGGGCAAAAGCGTGTCCGACGTTACCATAGAACTCATAGAGAAGTTAAGAAGCGACGAAGAGATAATAACCCTTTACTACGGTCAGGACGTCAGCGAAGAAGACGCGAACGCGTTGAAAGACCGCATACAGGAAAAATATCCCGACTGCGACGTGGAAATACATTACGGCGGGCAACCCATCTATTACTACTATATCGCTTTGGAATAATATTTCGGGAAAGAAAATTCTTTCCCTTTTTTATTTATGGAACTGACGAAAATAAAGGGCATAAGCGAATCGAGAGAAAAAGACTTTATTTCTTTGGGCGTAACGGATACCGCCGATCTTGCGCGGTATTTTCCGCGCGCCTATCTCGATTTAAGGGAAAAACAACTCTTAAAATACGCCTATCATAACGACGTAGTGTTAACTTACGGTAAGGTCGTTATCCCCGCGACCACGAGATATTTTCACCGCGGCAGGGGCGGCATGGTAAAGGCTTACTGCGAACAGGAAGGTTTCGTTTTTTCCGTCGTCTGGTACAATATGCCGTATATCGCCCAGAGAATAAAAGTCGGCGAAGAATATCTCTTTTACGGCAGGGTAAGGGCGGATAAGGGCGAAGTGTCGCTGACAAACCCCTCTTTCGAACCGTGCGATAAGAATTTCAGGTTAAAGGGGATAGTGCCGCAGTACAGGATAAAGGGCGGCCTCACGCAGAAAGTCGTAAGAGACGCCGCAAGACTCGCGGTGGATATCGAAAAGCCGAAAAGCGTTATTCCCGAACCGCTTCGGGAAAAATACGCGCTTACCGACTTATATTCGGCGTTCCGCGAAGTGCATAACCCCACCGATATGCGGTCGCAGCAGAACGCCGCCGACAGGATAGCCGTCGAAGAATATTTCGCGCTTATCTCGGCGTTTAAGGTAATAAAGGGCAGTAACGAGCAGGTAAGAATAAACAAATACGACTGTCCGTCAGCTGAACTCGTGAGATTTATAACCGAAAGGTTTCCCTTCGAGTTTACCGACGGGCAGAAGAAAGCCGTCAGCGAGATATACGCCGACATGACGGGGGCTTCGGTCATGAACAGGCTGGTGCAGGGCGACGTGGGCAGC
>DBVR01000032.1:8569-10784 GCA_002308755.1 Christensenella sp. UBA1259 | reverse complement strand
GCTTCGTCGCCGAAACCTTTTATTGCCGATGCGTCTATCGCGACGCCCACCTTAAACGCGCGTTCGAGTTCGTTATCGGTGATCGACACGTTTTTTTGCTTGCCGAAAACGTCCGAAAACGCAAGTTTGATAAACTTTACGTCTTCTTCTTTTACAAATTCGATAACTTCGCTTTTCGAGTACATTTTTTACCTGCCTTTATTTAATTTCCGACGTACATCTGCTTATAAGGATTGTTGCTGTCGGGGGTAATCACGGTAAACTCCGCATTCATGATCTCGTCCGTGTCAAAACCGAAACAGTCGCAAAACTCTTTGACGTACGGGTAAATTTCGTCTATATCTTCTTTTTCCGCAGGGGAAACACGTGCGTTTTTGGGAAAAACAACGCCTTTACAGTCCGAGCGGAGTATCATTTTCCCGCCGTGCATACCCGTACAGGGGAAATTGCCGACGATGTTTTTATCGGCGTTTAAGCCTAAAACGATTATAACGCCGCCCGCCTGATATTCGCCCAANNAACCCCCCCGCCGCGCCGCCTATAACGAGCGCTGGGATTTTGTCTTTATAGGCTTTCATATGTATGCCCGCGCGATAACCGGCGTTTCCTTTTACGAAAATCTTGCCGCCGCGCATAGCGTAGCCCAAAGAGTCTCCGATATTGCCGTGAACTACTATCTTGCCGTCGTTCATAGTGTCGCCGACGGCGTCCTGCGCGTTGCCGAAAACTTCTATTTTCCCGCCGTTTAAGTACGCGCCCAAAGCGTTGCCCGGCGTTCCCTTTACCGTAAGGTTCTTATCCGAAAGTCCCGCGCCGATAAAGCGTTGCCCTAAACAGCCCGATATTTCGACGTCTCCTTTCGCCGCGCGAACGGTTTCGTTCAACGTATCGAAATTTAAGTCGGACGCGTTCAACTTAATCATTATACCACACCTCCGAGTTTTTTTGCACGGGTTTCGGCATCGAAAATTGCCAAGGTCGGCGATTTTTCAAGCATTTTTTTGGATTTTTCACTTAAAACCCACTTGTTTCTTATAAGCGAAGTGTAAATTCCCGCGCCTTTAATATCGCCGATAAGTATAAACCCGACGAGTTTATCCCCGTCGAAAAACAGCCGTTTTATACCTTTTTCGGTTTTTTCCCGATACATTTCGCCCGTGTACGCGCCCGCAGTCAAGGCGTGCAACCCGAAAAAGCCTATCGCGTTTAACGGAAACTCGTCGTTAAGCGACTTTTCGCCGCCCGCCATATTTACGCCCGCCGTAAAGCCTTGGGCGTATGCGGAAGGAAGGATCGCAAGCACTCTTGTTGCGTTTATGGAATTATCGTACCCTTCGGCGCAGTCGCCGGCAGAGTAAACGTCACTGATCGAAGTTTGCATTTTGTCGTTTACGATTATTCCGCGGTTGACTTTTCCGCCCGCATCATTAACGAGCGAAATATTCGCCCTGACGCCTACGGCAAGAATAAGCAGGTCGAAATCGACCGTTTTCCCGCTGTTAAAGGTCGCCGTGTTTTTATCGAAAGCGGAAACGCTGTCGCCCAGCATAAAGGAAACGCCCCGTTCTTCTAAAACTTTCTGCATATACGCCGCGCACTCGTCGTCCAAAATACTCGACAAAACTCTCGTCGCTAAATCCGAAACGGTTATTCGCGCGACATTGCCTACAAGTCCTTCCGCGCATTTTAACCCGATAAGTCCCGCGCCGATAATTAAAACTTTCGTGTCGGGCGTTATTTTTTTCCTGATATAAAGCGCGTCGTTTTCGGTCATAAACGCCGTCTTGTTTTCCACCGTGTCGAGACCGTTAAAAGGCGGAATAAAGGGGGAAGATCCCGTCGCCACGCAAAGGGCGTCGTATTTTATAACGCGTTCGCCGACTTTAACCGTCTTGTTTTTGACGTCGATTTTCTCCGCTTTGCCGAAAATAAGTTCGCAGCCCATATCGGCGTAAAAGTCGTCTTCGCGGTATTTCATCTTTTCAAAGTCGGTTATGCCTTGAAGATAATACGAAATAAGCGGACGGCAGTAAGTCGGCTTTCCTTCGCCGGATATAAGATAGATTTTACCGTTTTTATCGGTTTTCCGTATTCCTTCCATACAGGCGACGGAAGCAACGCCGCCGCCTATGATAACGTAATTTTTCATACTATCTTTCCTCGTAGACTATCGCCTTGTTAGGGCAACCGCTAACGCAGGCGGGCGAGCCGCAAG
>DBVR01000032.1:300-8533 GCA_002308755.1 Christensenella sp. UBA1259 | reverse complement strand
CCGTAAGGGCAGACCAGAACGCAGGTAAAACACCCCACGCACTTATTTTTATCAATGGTTACCACGCCGTCCTTTTTCGCGAGAGCCCCCGAAATACAACTTTTGACGCACAAGGGATCTTCGCAATGTCTGCAAGACACGGCGTAGGTTATTTTGCCGTCTTCTTCCACGCGGATACGGGGAAATATCTCCTTATCCTTCAAGGCTTTCACCATATCGGTTTCGCCGGAATTTGCGAAAGCGCAGTTATATTCGCATAGGTGACAGCCTAAACACCATTTTTCGTTGACGTAAACTCTTTTCATTCGCCTGCGTGAGAGATACCTAATATCTCTAACTCCTTTTCGTTTAATCCTATTCCGCGCAGCATAAGTCTGTTGCCGCGAAGAGTTTCTATCGAATTGATACCCATACCGCCCATCATTTCCTTTATTTCGTGTTTCCACGCCGTCATAAGGTTTATAAGCCTCCCGCTTCCTATTTCGGGGTTTAAGCGTTTTACGAGTTCGGGGTTTTGCGTGGCGATCCCCCAGTTACATTTGCCCGTCTGGCAGGTACGACAGAGATGACAGCCTAAGGCAAGAAGTGCCGCAGTCGCTATATAACAGGCGTCCGCGCCCAAAGCAACCGCCTTTACTACGTCCGCCGCAGACCTTATGCTACCGCCGACCACCAAAGAAACGTTATTTCTTATTCCTTCGTCGCGAAGCCGTTTATCCACCGCCGCAAGCGCGAGTTCGATGGGAATACCCACGTTGTCGCGTATTCGCGTCGGCGCCGCGCCCGTTCCGCCGCGGAATCCGTCTATCGCGATAACGTCGGCGCCGCTTCTTGCGATCCCGCTCGCTATCGCCGCGATATTGTGAACCGCCGCAACTTTTACGATAACGGGTTTTTTATACGCCGTCGCTTCTTTTAAGGAATATACGAGTTGCCGCAGGTCTTCTATCGAATAAATATCGTGGTGCGGGGCGGGGGAGATTGCGTCGCTGCCTTCGGGTATCATACGCGTTTTACTTACGTCGCCGACGATCTTAGTTCCGGGAAGATGCCCGCCGATACCGGGTTTTGCGCCCTGTCCCATCTTAATTTCTATCGCTTTGCCCGTCTGAAGGTAATTCTCGTGTACGCCGAAACGTCCCGACGCTACCTGTACTATCGTATTGTCGCCGTAAACGTAAAAGTCTTCGTGAAGCCCGCCTTCGCCCGTGTTGTACAAAATACCGAGTTCTTTCGCCGCAAGCGCTAAGCTTTTATGCGCGTTGTAACTTATAGAGCCGTAACTCATAGCGGAAAACATTACGGGCATCGACAGTTCTATCTGCGGGGTAAGATTGTTTATAAACTCCCCGTTTTTATCCCGTTCGACCTTATTAGGCTTTTTGCCTAAAAACACTTTGGTCTCCATCGGTTCTCTTAAAGGGTCTATGGACGGGTTGGTTACCTGCGACGCGTTTATAAGTATCTTATCCCAGTAAACGGGCAGGGGGTTGGGGTTTCCCATAGAAGAGAGCAATACGCCGCCGCTTTCGGCTTGCTTATATATTTCCTTTATCGTTTGGTTCTGCCAGTTGGCGTTTTCACGAAGCAAGCAGTCGCTTTTGACGATTTTCAAAGCACGGGTAGGGCAAAGCGAAACGCAACGCTGACAGTTCACGCACTTGCTTTCGTCGGAAAGCATAACTTTTCCGTCTTTATCGAAACGGTGCACTTCGTTGGCGCATTGTCTTTCGCAAACCCGACAGCATATACAGCGGTTCTGATTTCTTACCACTTCGAATTCGGGATATATGTAATTTATACTCATTAGTACTTACCTTCTTTGACTTTTACTATGACGGGCTCGCCGCCGGCGGGTGCGTAAACGTTTTCCGCGTTTATTTCCATTTTTCTTATAGCCGCTTCTTCGCTCGCTATAAACACCTTGTCTTTATATTCTCCGACTACCATGGAACGGAGTTTCAATCGGTCGTTAAGCGCCATAAGTCCGCCGTCGAACCCTAAAATTATCGAAAACGGTCCCGTAACCAGAAGACTTGAAAATACCGTTCGCAGGTATTTGAGTTTTTCTCTTTCCTTTTCGGGTTTATTTTCTATCGTCGTCCAGAACGGTGCGGCGATAACCGACGCGGTTTCGGAAAGCGATAGTCCCTGCCGTCTTAAAAGATAATCCGCTATATATGTTATAACTTCGGTATCCGTTTTAAGGGTGCATTTATAACCGAACATTTCTATAAACCTGCGGTTGGCGTCGTAAGAAGATATCTCGCCGTTATGCACGACGGTGTAGTCGAGAAGTCCGAAGGGGTGCGCGCCGCCCCACCAACCGGGGGTGTTTGTGGGGTACCTTCCGTGCGCCGTCCAAAGATACCCTTCGTATTCGTCCAACCGATAGAACCTGCCCACGTCTTCAGGAAAGCCCACCGCCTTAAATGCCCCCATATTCTTTCCGCTTGAAAAGACGTATGCGCCTTCCACCTCGGTGTTTATTTTCATTACTATTCTTACCACGAACTCCTTTTCGTCGAGTTGAAGAGAACGCAAAAGGGAGACGAGCGGGGAGACGAAGTAGCGCATTATAATAGGTTCGTCGGTGATTTCGGGGATTTTTCTCGTCGGAATAATCTCGGCTTTCACTATCTCGAAACTGTCCTTTAATATCCTTTCGCACTCTTCTATGCGGTACTTATCGGCAAAAAAAATATGAAGGGCGTACTGTTCTTTATAATCGGGATAGATACCGTATCCCGCAAATCCGCCGCCTAGTCCGTTAGAGCGGTCGTGCATAGGTATCATGCTTCCGACTATTTTTTCGCCCGTCATCTTATTGCCGTCTTTACTTATGACCGCGGAAATAGCGCAGCCCGACGGGATTCTTATTTCGCCTTCTCTTAACATCATATAAATATAACTCCGCAAAAACGAATTTAAAAACCGAAAGGGCGTCCACCGCAGGTTTTACCTGCAATGAACGCCTTTGCCCATTGATTGCTTACATTTTACGACTATAAAAAAAGTTTGTCAAGAGTACGGGCGGCGGTTTTCCATTAAAATTTTTTATACCCCGTATTAAAAATGCTTGCGGTAAAGCCGCTTAATTTTATTGACAAAGACGAAAAACGAGTTTATAATAACGGTATAAAATTCAAAAAAAGGCAAAGGCGTCTTTTAAGTTAAGGCTTAAAAGGCGCTTTTTCTTTATTTAATTTCAAGGAGAAAGATTATGGAAAAGATCACGGAAATTTTCGGCAGTAAAGTTTTTGACGACAGAGTAATGAAAGCGACGCTTTCCGGCAAAGTTTACCAGTCCTTAAAAAAGACGATAGACGAAGGCACGGAACTCGATTTATCCGTCGCGAACGCCGTTGCGGACGCTATGAAGGAGTGGGCGATAAATAACGGCGCGACGCATTTTACCCACTGGTTTCAGCCGCTTACCGGCATCACCGCCGAAAAACACGACGGTTTTATTTCTCCCGCACCCGACGGCAGGGTAATTATGGAGTTTTCGGGCAAAGAACTGATAAAAGGCGAACCCGACGCTTCGAGTTTTCCTTCCGGGGGGCTACGTGCCACCTTCGAAGCGCGCGGCTATACCATGTGGGATCCCACGTCCTACGCCTTTATAAAGGATAAAAGCCTTTGTATCCCCACGGCGTTCTGTTCTTACGGCGGCGAAGCGCTGGATAAAAAGACGCCGCTTCTCCGTTCTATGGACGCGCTGAATAAACAGGCGCTCCGAATCTTAAAACTTTTCGGAAATACGGGCGTGAAAAGGGTAAGCACTTCGGTCGGTCCCGAACAGGAATATTTTCTCGTCGATAAAGAAATGTTCAACAAGCGTAAAGACCTTGTCTATACGGGAAGAACTTTGTTCGGCGCAAAACCCCCGAAAGGTCAGGAGATGGAAGACCACTACTTCGGCGTTATAAAACCAAGAGTTGCGGCGTATATGGCGGAATTGAACGAAGAACTGTGGAAATTAGGGATTCTCGCCAAAACCGAACACAACGAAGTCGCGCCCGCACAACACGAACTTGCGCCCATATATTCCACGACCAACGTCGCGACCGACCACAACCAACTCACCATGGAAATAATGCAAAAAGTCGCCTTAAAGCACGGACTTTGCTGTCTTCTTCACGAAAAACCCTTCGCGGGCGTGAACGGCAGCGGCAAGCACAACAACTGGTCGATGGCGACCGATACCGGCGTAAATCTTTTATCCCCGGGCGAAACGCCGAGCGAGAACGCGCAGTTTTTACTGTTCCTTTGCGCGGTCATTAAGGCGGTGGACGATTATCAGGACTTACTGCGTATCGCTGTCGCGACCGCGGGTAACGACCACCGCTTGGGCGCGAACGAAGCGCCGCCCGCTGTCGTTTCTATCTTTTTGGGCGACGAACTTACGGCGATATTAGACGCGATAGAAAGCGACAAACCCTATAAGGGCACGGAAAAAACGACGATAAAACTCGGCGTGGATATCCTGCCCAAGTTTCCCCGCGACACGACCGATAGGAACAGGACTTCGCCGTTCGCGTTTACGGGAAACAAGTTCGAATTCCGTATGCTCGGCTCTTCGAACAGTATTTCCTGCGCCAACATTATGCTTAACAGCGCGGTAGCCGAAAGCCTTAAAGTTTACGCCGACAGATTAGAAAAGGCGAAAGATTTCGAAAGCGCGCTCCACGATATGATAAAGAAGACCATAAAAGACCATAAGCGGATTTTATTCAACGGCAACGGTTACGACGACGCGTGGATAAAAGAAGCGGAAAAGCGGGGACTCTTGAATTACAAGACCACGCCCGACTGTATGCCGCACTTACTCGACGAAAAGAACGTCAAGATGCTGACAAGCCACAAGGTATTCACCGAAGCCGAACTTAAATCGCGCTGCGAAATAATGCTGGATAACTACTGTAAGACGGTGGTAATCGAGGCGAATACCATGGCGGATATGGCGAGAAAAGAGATACTTCCCGCGATAGAAGGGTATGTCGGCGAACTTTCCGAGACCGCTAAAAACAAAGTTAAGGTGTTTAACGGCATTTCGGTGGAATACGAACAGACGACGGTGGGTAAACTTTCGGTTTTGAGTTACGAGATAATGGAAAAGACCGACGAGTTGGAAAAAGAACTTATCGCACTTAAATCGGCGGGCGGAGTTATCGCCGAAGGCTACGAAATAAGGGATAAATTATTGCCGTTAATGGCGGAACTCCGCGCGGCGGCGGACTTAGCAGAAACGTTGACTGCCGAAAAATACTGGCCGTTCCCGACCTACGGCGACCTTTTATTCGGGGTGAAATAAAGGAAAAGGAGAAAAATATGACTACCGAATTCTGGTATTTAATAGGTGCGGCACTCGTGTTCTTTATGCAAGCGGGATTCGCGATGGTGGAAACGGGTTTCACGAGAGCGAAAAACGCGGGCAATATAATAATGAAAAACCTAATGGACTTCTGTATCGGAACGGTGGTTTTTATGCTTTTGGGTTTCGGGCTGATGATGGGCGAAGACGCCGTTTTCGGACTTATAGGCGTGCCGAACCTTAACCTGTTCACACGTTTTGCGGAGTTTATAGCAAATCCCGCAGTCGGTTTTACCGACGCGTCCGTATTTGTATTTAATCTCGTGTTCTGCGCGACGGCGGCAACAATCGTTTCCGGTTCTATGGCGGAACGGACGAAGTTTTTATCCTACTGCATTTATTCCGGTATAATTTCGCTCGTTATTTATCCCATAGAAGCGCACTGGATCTGGGGCGGCGGCTGGCTTGCCATACTCGGATTTCACGACTACGCGGGTTCTGCCGCTATCCACATGGTAGGCGGAATAACTGCTTTGATCGGTGCGATTATGGTTGGACCCCGCATAGGTAAGTACGAGAGAGATAAAGACGGGAAAGTCATAAAAGTCAACGCAATACAAGGACACTCGATTCCCTTGGGCGCACTCGGCGCGTTCATACTTTGGTTCGGCTGGTACGGTTTCAACGGCGCGGCGGCAACGACAACGAGCGAACTCGCAACGATATTTTTAAACACGACTATCGCGCCCGCCGTCGCAACTTGTGTAACGATGATATTTACTTGGATAAAGAACGGCAAGCCCGACGTTTCCATGTGCATAAACGCGTGTTTGGCGGGACTTGTCGGCATAACAGCAGGTTGTGCGGCGTTAGACGCCGTCGGTTCTACGGCAGTGGGTATGGTTTCAGGGTTTTTGGTTGTTTTCGTCGTAGAGTTTCTGGATTTAAAATTACATATAGACGATCCCGTAGGCGCAGTCGGCGTGCATATGGCAAACGGCATTTGGGGAACGATAGCGGTAGGACTTCTTGCAAACCCGAACGCCCCTGCGGGTCTGAACGGCTTATTTTATACGGGCGATTTTACACAGATAGGCGTGCAACTTTTAGGCCTCGTTTCGGTTGCCGCTTATACCACGGTAACTATGACGGTATGTTTCTTTGTTATTAAAAAGACGGTGGGACTCAGGGTAAGCCGTGAAGAAGAAATAAAAGGTCTCGATAAGACCGAACACGGACTTCCGTTCGCTTATGCGGATTTCGCCCCGTCCACCAACGCGTACGCGGACTATGTAAGCGAAGATACGGTATTCGTTTCGGGTGACGCGCCGATAGCCGAAGCCATTCCCGTAAAGAAAGTGGAAAACGTGGTTAAAAAAGGCGTGCCCAAGTTCACCAAAATTGAAATTATTTTTAAAGAAGAGCGGCTTTATGCGTTAAAAGAAGCGCTTGGCAAACTCGGAATAACTGGTATGACCGTTTCGCACGTTATGGGCTACGGTCAGCAGAAAGGCAAACCCGAATATTACAGGGGCGTTGCGGTAGAAACAAACTTACTGCCCAAAGTTCAGGTTGATATAGTCGTAAGTAAGATTCCCGTAAGGGCAGTCATAGAAACGGCTAAAAAAGTATTATATACGGGGCATATCGGCGACGGAAAGATATTCGTTTACGACGTTGAAAACGTTGTCAAAGTGCGTACGGGAGAAGAAGGTTACGACGCTCTTCAGGACGTTGAATAAAAGGTGATACTATGTGCGGGATAATGGGATACTGCGGGAAATACGAACTTTCGGCGTTTGAAAAGGGTTTCGGTAAGACCCTTTCGAGGGGTCCCGATATGTCAAAAACGGTAAAGGTCGGAGACGGAGTCTTCGGCTTTCACCGTTTGTCTATAATGGGACTGACCAAAGACGGTATGCAGCCTTTCGGACTCGACGGAAACTACGCTGTAATGAACGGCGAGATATACGGTTTTCAAAAACTGAAAGACGACCTTGTAAAAAAGGGGTACATATTTAAAAGCGACAGCGACTGCGAAATACTTTTGCCGCTTTACCGCGAGTACGGCGTGGAACTTTTCAAAATGCTGGACGCGGAATTCGCCTGCGTTATCTACGACGGGAAAACGGGGGAGTATATCGCGGCGAGAGATCCTATCGGTATTCGCCCGCTTTATTACGGTTACGATAATAAAGGCGTTATCGTCTTTGCTTCGGAACCTAAAAATCTCGTGGGAATAGCGGATGAAATACTGCCTTTCCCCGCGGGGCATTACTATAAGGGCGGTAAGTTTATCTGCTACAACGCTATCGCCGAAAGACAAAAATATTCTGCGGACGGGATCGACGAAGTTTGCAGGAATATAAAGGAAAAACTTATCGCGGGCGTTAAAAAGCGGCTCGTCGCCGACGCGAAAGTCGGGCTTTTACTTTCGGGCGGACTGGACAGTTCGCTGGTCTGCGCCATAGCGCAAAAGGAAAGTAAAGTTCCTATTAAAACTTTTGCAATAGGTATGGTTGGAGACGCCATCGACTTAAAGTACGCGAAAACCGTCGCCGACTACATAGGGAGCGATCACACCGAGTTTTATATGACGAAAGACCAAGTTTTATCTTCGCTGGAAGAAGTTATCTATATTCTCGGCACGTTCGATATAACGACGATTCGCGCAAGTATGGGTATGTATCTTCTTTGCAAGGCGATACACGAAAATACCGATATCAGAGTGCTTTTAACGGGCGAGATATCCGACGAGCTTTTCGGGTATAAATATACCGACTTTGCCCCGAACGCCGAAGAGTTTCAATTAGAGAGCGAAAAAAGAATAAGAGAACTGCATATGTACGACGTTCTCCGTGCCGACAGGTGCATTTCGGTAAACTCGTTGGAAGCGAGAGTGCCTTTCGGCGACCT
>DBVR01000032.1:0-166 GCA_002308755.1 Christensenella sp. UBA1259 | reverse complement strand
CGACGCGGTGGGGCACTCTATGGTGGACTATCTTAAAGAATACGCCGAAACGCTGTACGCGGGCGAAGAGTACGAAGAAAAACGCAAAAAATACGCTCACGCTACTCCTTTCACAAAGGAATCCCTTCTCTACCGCGAACTGTTTGAAAAATACTATCCGGATAAT
>DBVR01000052.1 GCA_002308755.1 Christensenella sp. UBA1259 | reverse complement strand
CTTACCGTGGATGATGAAATACCGGTGAGAGTAGTGAAGGCGGGTAACAGGTTGGATTACTACGTAAACGGCACACTTGCTTACACGCTGGAAAACGACTATCTTCTTACGTTTGGCAGTCCGGGATTTGTCGGAACGATACCCGTTGCGGACAGCGGCATGACAGGACAGTACGGTGCTACGTTTGAAATAGTTTCTTTAACGTTGAGTTAAAAAGCAGAGAAAGCCCGATTGATTTTCGGGCTTTCTCGAAAATAAAAGGAGGGTAGTATGAAAAAATTGACAAAATGGATAGCGATTATGATGTCGGTTACAATGCTTGTAAGTTTTTCGGCGTGTAACAAGGGAGAAGAAACGAGTTACGAAGACGATATGAGTAAGCATGTAACTCTTACCTTCTGGACGCCCGTTCAGGCTTGGGCAAAAGGCGGTATCGATACTCTTGCCGACAGCGACGTTTACAAGGAGATCGAGAAGAAGTTTAACGTAACCATCAAGTTTACTCACCCCGTAGCGGGGCAGGAAACCACGCAATTCAATTTAATGATAACGAAAAACGAGTTGCCTGACATAATAAGCCCTGCGCGTTGGTATCAAGGGGGTATTCAGAGAGGTATCGACGAAGGTGCGTTCCTCGACCTTACGAACCTTATCGAGCAGTATGCGCCCGACTATTACAGGACGATCAAGAGCATGAAGGAGATAGAAAGGGACGTGGTGACGGACAGCGGTAACGTGGGTGCCATATGGGGAGTGTCTTTGTACGAAGAGTACCCTTGGTACGGGCCGATTCTGAAACAACAGTGGCTGGATGATGCCGGCCTGGACGTTCCGGAAACTATCGCCGACTGGGAAGAAGTTTTGACCGCTTTTAAGGAAAGGGGTGCGATCGCGCCTATGATATGGCACTCGTCGGGAGTGGATCCCTTCGGTATCTTCCTTTCCGCATACGGTGCGGCGCCCGGTTGGTATGTAGATTATGAAACGAAGAATATAAAATACGGACCTGTTCAGGAAGGATTTTATCAATTCCTCGAACTTATACGCGACTGGTACAAGAAAGGCTTAATAGATCCTAATTTTTCAAGTACCGACTGGAATACGGCGCTGGAACAGATTACTTCGGGCGGTAGCGGTGCTATAATGCAATCGAGCGATACGATGGCGTCTTACTTTGATCCTAAGAACATCACATGGGTGGCTGCGCCTTATCCCGTTCTGAACGAGGGCGACGAAATACATTACAGGCAAGCAAGCGACTTTGCGTCTTCGGCGAATAACGCCTGCGCCGCGATAAGTACTTCCTGCAAGAATCCTGTCCGTGCGCTTAAAGTATTGAATTACGGCTACACGGAAGAAGGTGCGAAACTCTTCAATTACGGTATAAAAGGCAGGAGTTACACGGAAGACGAAGAAGGAAACATTACTTTCACCGATCTCGTCGTAAACAACCCGAATTATACGGTAAATCATGCCGTATGGCGTTATAAAATGCACGAAGGTACTTTTATCCGCGACGAACATAAGTCCAACCCCGTAATGAGCGCAAACGCGCAGTCTTATGCCGCCCGCGAAGCGTGGGGCAGAATAGATGCGTCCAGCGTATTGCCTTCGTTTATGACGTACACTCCGGAAGAAGAACGCAGGTTCAGCGATACCATGAACGATTTTTCGAATTATGCGGCGACACAGTTGTTAAAGTTTATTCTGGGACAGGAAAACGATCTGTCGAGAAGCGATAATCCCGATCTCATAAACAGAAACGGCAAATATCAACAGGAAGCGGAGAAATTAGACTTAGACGAAGTCGTGCAAGTCGTTCAGGCATCATACGACAGATATATGGCAAGAGTTGACTGATGAAAAACAAAAAAAAGAAACTGACTTTAAAAGCACTTAAAAAAGATTTCAGACAATACTGGGTGCTTTACCTTATGTTTTTGCCGATACTCGGGTACATAATCCTGTTCGGTTATGTACCCATGGTCGGCGTGTCAATGGCGTTTATGGATTTTCGTCCCAGACTCGGATATCTGGGTAGCGACTTTGTGGGTTTTGCGAATTTTACGAGGTTTTTTTCTTCGCCGAGTTTCTGGAAAATAGTAAGAAACACGTTTTCAATAAACCTGTTGGATCTGTTTTTGGGATTTCCGACGCCTATAATATTCGCACTTTTGCTTTTTGAAATGTCAAACAAGCATTTGCGCAAAACGGTACAGTTTATCGCGATCGCGCCGCACTTTATTTCCGTCGTCGTTCTCTGCGGAATGATAACGGTCTTTTCGAGACAGGGCGGGTGGCTTAATTCTCTGGTCGCACAGATAAAAGGCGTAAGCCAGCCGTATCTGTTGGAAGAACCTAGTTATTACTATCCGATATATCTGTTAAGTTCCATATGGGCGCAGATGGGATTTGCAAGTATCGTTTACTACGCCGCGCTCTGCGGTGTCGATAAAAATCTGATCGAAGCGGCAAAAATAGACGGTGCAGGCAGAATAAGGCAAATGTTTTCCGTAACGATACCGTCTATATCGCCTACCATAATAATAATGTTCATTTTAAGAATGGGCGGCATTTTTGCGGTAGGGTTGGACAAATCTTTGCTTTTGCAGACGCGACTTAACGAAAACGTGAGTGAAGTGTTATCGACTTACGTCTATAAACGAGGTCTGTTGGCAAACGATTACGGCTACGGTATGGCTACGTCGCTTTTCAGTGCGGCAGTCAATCTGACGTTCTTGCTTATAACGAATACGATAGCAAGAAAAACGGAAACGAGTTTATGGTAAAGGGGCAATTAAAGTGAGAACAGTCAGATCCGAAAAAATTATAAAGAGTAAGTGGGACATCATATTCGAGTGCGTGGTGGGCTTTATCCTTATTCTGATAGGCTTGATGATACTTATTCCGATATTACACGTGATTTTTGCGTCGATAAGCGATCCTTCGTTCGTAAGGAATTATAAGAGCATTATATTCTATCCACGCAGTATTACTTTAAGAGGTTACGGGCTTGTATTTCAGAATACGGTCATTGTGCGAAGCATATTCAACACTCTTTTGTATGTGTGTTTGGGCGTATCGCTCAATATGGTCGTTACCGTAGTCGCCGCTTACGTGTTATCGTTCAGAGAACCTTTGTGGAATAAGTTTTTTATGAAACTGATAACGGTAACCATGTTCTTTTCCGGTGGGCTTATTCCTTTGTTCCATCTTCTGGACAATATGAATCTGTTAAATACGGCTTTCGCCGTCTTGTTGCCTGCCGCTATGAACGCCTGGAATATGATAATATTACGCACGGCTTTCAGGGGGATACCCGACAGTTTGATGGATGCGGCGAAACTCGACGGGGCGTCTTATATCAAAATGCTGATCCATATAGTTATTCCCGTAAGCCTGCCTACGATTGCCATAATTTTCATGTACTACGTTTCGGGGCACTGGAACGAATGGTTCTCGTATATGGCGTTTATATCGGACAGGAATAAATACCCGTTGCAACTTATTTTGAGGGAAATTCTGGTAATAAACGATACGACCAACGTAATGCCGGGAGATCCCGATCTTATAACGGGGCAGGAAACGAAGGTGCTGGTGCAATACTGCGCGGCGATAATATCGGTAATACCTATGCTGGCGTTTTTCCCGTTTGTGCAAAAGTACTTTATGACAGGAGTCCTTATAGGATCGTTAAAAGGATAAAAATTATGAGAAAAATCGGTAAAACAATACTGAACATACTTCTGATATGTTTAGCCCTTACAATGTTTTTGACGGCAATGTCGTGCAAGAGTTCCGAGGAAACTACAACTCCGACGGAACTGACTGAAGAAGAGATATATATGGCAAACAAAACGGTAAAGATTGAAATTCCCGCAGAACAGTTCAAATTGACTTCCTGCGCGACAAGAGTTATCGGCGGAGCGAAAAACAATCTTGCCGTAATGTTAAATTCCGACTCGGGATTCGTAAACAATTCGAGGGGTTTTGCGGAGGTAAGTTTCGAGGTGCCCGAAAGCGGATATTTTCAGGTGGTTGTAAGCGGCGGAGCAAATTCTTATACTCCCGTCGAATGCTGGATAAACGATTACGACCAGATGTTTTTGGAATTCAACACCTTGGGCTACTCGGATTTTACCACCGTAGGGTTTATTCGCTACTTTGAAAAAGGCGAGAACGTGATACGGTTTTTAGGGCCGGGCAGTCAATATTATGCGGCGTTGGACGCCGTGTACGTTCGCGGATTTTCGACTCCGAATAACGTTTCTTCGGCAATGGAGTTGTCCGGCATAAAAATTCCCGAAGGCGAAACGGACATTATGAAACTTTTGCCGAAAATCGCGGGATTTACCTGCGAGTTAGCGGATTCTTCCGATACGCAGGTGATAAAAGCGGACGGGACTATTCTGCCTGACGGTAGGGACGGCGCAGACAAAACCTGCGATATAAAGATAAGGGTTAAGCGCGATGATCTGTCGGTTACGTCCAAGGCAATAACCGTTACCGTGCCGAAAAACAACGGCACGGCACAGGAACTTGCCGACGAACTGTACGACAAATACCGCGACGGAATCGTCCTGCAAAAAAATCAGACAAGTCTTTCGATGTTGGACGACTTAAAAGGTATTGCTAAGATTTACGTCGAAGAAAGTTCCGACGAAAACGTGGTATATCTGACAGGCTACGTTACTTCGCCTGCCGCAGATACCGAATTGAAGATAAAATTAAGGGTAGAAAAAGAGAACGGCGACGTAGGCATAACCGACGAGATCGACGTAACGGCGTTGGGTGTGGGCGAAAGGCTTAGATACACCAACCCGTTGATAACGGGCGCAGATCCGTTCGTACAGTATTTCGACGGATATTATCACCACATACAGGCGGTACATTCTTCGACCAACGCTTCGCTTATATTGCAAAGGTCTAAATCCTTTATAGATTACAGCGCCACGGCCACGACGACCATTTATACTTTTCCTTCCTATGATTCCGAAGGATATAATCGTGAGGTGTGGGGTTGGTTTCCCATCCTGAAATGGACCGACGATCACTATTACGTTTACTATGCCGCAAGCAACGGTCCGAGTGAAAATCATCGTATGTTCGTTCTGAAATCCAACGAACCCAACGACCTGTATTCGGGATTTACCGATTTGGGTATGCTGAATTCCGGTGGATGCTGGGCGATAGGGCTTAACTTTTTCGAGTGGAACGACTGCTACTATGCTATATGGTCCGGATGGCGGGACACCAAGTCTTTCCCGCAAGTAACATACATGGCAAAAATGGAAAACCCTTGGACTATCGGCGACAGAGTTGAAATAAGTGCGCCGGAATATGAATGGGAAGGCGTCGGCATAGGCACGCCCATACAGGAAGGTTCTATGGTTTTCGATTTTGACGGTAAAATCATAATGCTGTATAATGCAAACGGAAGTTTTTCAAACCGTTACTGTCTGGGTATGCTTGATTACGTAGGCGGGAACGAACCCGACGGGATATTGAATCCCGACAATTGGGTAAAAAGGGATAAACCCGTGTTAGACAGTACCGACAGCGTAAAAGCGCCGGGAGTTCCGGGACTTGTTAAAAGCCCGGATGACGGCGAGTGGTGGTTGGTTTTCCATTGCGCAAAATACGACGGAGCGGGTTGGGGGCGCTATATAATGGCGCAGCCCATTGCGAAAGACGAGGACGGCGGACCGTTGTTCGGCAGACCCGTAAATCAATATATCCCCATAAATATGCCGTCCGGCGATGACTACGATCCGTTTGCACAGCAGTATATTCTGGCTTTTGCAAAAGAAGCGACGCTGTCGGGCAATGCGAAACTCGAAAAAGATTACCTCACCTCTTACGGATATACGGTTTCAGGCATAAAATCGCAGGGAGACAAGGCGGTTTTCAATATCAACGTAGACAATGCGGGTTATTACAAAATGATAGTAAGATATGCGGCGTTTACGCCCAACTCCTCGCATTTGTTGAAGATTAACGGGAAGATGAACAGACTTCCGGTTTATCGCTATTTCGGCCCGCAGGATTACTATACAGTGGAAACGGACGTTATGCTTGAAAACGGCGATAATGAAATAAGTTTTGAATATTTTGAGGGCGGCGAAGTCATGATTGAACTTGTCGGTGTCAAATACGCAGGAGAATAATATGAAGAAAAATCCGATAGGGATAACCATGATAGGCGATCCTTACATACTTAAAGCAAAAGACGGAAAATATTACATATACGCCACTACTTTTGTCGAAGATGCACCCGATTTTTGCGGGTTTTACGTCTGGACTTCGGAAGATCTCGAAAGTTTCTCCGAACCTACGGTGTGTTATAGGAAAGGCAGCAGGTCTTTCGGTTACAAGGACTACTGGGCGCCCGAAGTCGTTGAAATCGACGGTAAATACGTGATGCACTATTCGGCAAGAAGAAAGGAAGACGAAAGTTTAAGGATCGGCGTTGCCGTTTCCGATTCTCCGACAGGTCCTTTTATCGACGTATATGACAAAAGACCTATGTTTGAATCGGGTTGCGCAACCATTGACGGACATGTGTTTATCGACGATGACGGAAAAAAATATTTTTATTACAGCAAAGATTGTTCCGAAAATATAATCGGGAACAGAAGAGAAAGTCATATTTACGTTGCGCGGTTAAGCGACGACTTGTTGAGTCTGACGAGCAGCGGGAAAATGGTTTTAAAACCGGAAAAAGATTACGAAAAAGCCTTTTACGATTATTACGGCAAGCAGGTTTACTGGAATGAAGGTCCGTTTTTGGTAAAACATAACGGCTTGTATCACCTGATGTATTCCGCTAACTTTTTCGCATCCGCGAATTATTGCATATGTTGCGCCGTTTCAAAATATCCCGACAGAGATTTTGTAAAATACGACGAACCCGTGTTGAAATCGATAGAAGGCAAGATGTCCGGCCCCGGACACAACAGCGTGTTGAAACTCGGGGATAACGAATACGTTTGCGTTTATCACGTGCTTACGGACAGCAAACATCCGAGTTTTAACAGGCAGATATTTATGAGCAAAATGAAGTTTGTAAACGACAGGATCGTAATAGAAAATCCTGAAATGGAGTGAAAGAATATGGAATTAAAAGGTAAAAAAGCATTGATAGTGGGTGCGAGCCGCGGTATCGGCGAAGCAATAGCGAGCGCATTTGTAAGAGAGGGCGCGGATATCGTTATCGCGGGCAGAAATATTGAAACGCTGAAAGAAGTAAAAAAGAAAATAGAAAACGAGACGAATAAAGTTTTTTGTCTGGCGTGGGATATTAAGGACGTGTCGAGAGCGGGCGAAATCATGAATAGTGCATCCGAACTTTTGGGAGGACTCGACATAGTTGTCAATAACGCGGGAGTTATAGACAGGGAAGGTTTTCTGAACGTAAGGGAAGAAGCGTGGGATACCGTCATGGACATAAACGTTAAGGGCGTTTACTTTTCCTGTCAGGCAGCCGCGAATTATTTTATAAGTAAAGGCGTCAAGGGCAGAATTATAAATATGGCGAGCGAAACGGGATTTCAGCCTTCCGCGATGCCGTACGGGCTGTCTAAATGGGCGGTCGTGGGATTTTCCATGGGTATGGCGAAACATCTCTATAAACGCGGCGTAATGCTTTCTTCGATCGCGCCCGGTCCCATCACGACGGATATGATGTGTTGGAAAGAAGGTTTGCCGAAAGATTTTCCGAACTGTTTCGGAACTATGGGGTCTCCCGAGGAAGTCGCTGACCTTACGGTATTTTTGGCTTCCGAAAAAAACAAACGTATCATAGGCAGACCCGTATTCGTAAGCGGCGGTCTGGACTGGTAAAGAACAACGATCTCTTTATAGGAGGTAGTATATATGTTGAACGAAAAACAGTTATCGAGAATCAAAAGAATAAAAGATTTCTACATGGAAGAGCCTGTTTTTAAGCATCACGTCAGTTACGTTCGCGTAATGCGTCAGCGCTTGAATTTTATGCGTGCCTATATAAACAGTATAGGTACGGAGTGGATAGGCCCTGCGGTTACGCCGTATAACACCGAATTGCTGAAAAGCAGGCCTTACACAGCAAGGCTTCGTCTTGCGTACGCGGAAGCGGCAATCTTAAATAATATGGAACCTATGATCCACGATGACGAACTGTTGGTAGGCCGTCCGGATTATACGCCGCTTACTAAGGAGGAAGAGGACGAATATAAAAATCTTGAACTTGCCATGCGCGGCGCGCCGAATACGACTTATCTGACGCTTGGGCACATGTCGTTAGATTACCCCAAACTTTTAAGAGTAGGTATCAACGGGTTGATCGCGGAAGTAAAAGCGCGCAAAGACGCATTAGATCTGAACGATCCCGAAAATCTGCCGAAATGCGAGTTTTACGAAGGCTGTCTGATGGAACTTGAAGCGGAACTCGTTTTACAGAGGCGGTATGCGGAAAAATTAAAAGAAAAAGCGGAAAAAGCAACGGGAGAAAAAAAGGAACACTTTGAAAAACTTTATGAGATCGTTTCGCGTGTGCCCGCAGAGCCGGCAAGAACTTTCCGCGAAGCGTTGCAAGCTATTCACTTCTTTTCCTTTACGCTTTGGGAATTGTATTATTTCGGCAGGATAGATCAATATCTTTACCCGTATTACAAGGCAGATTTGGAAGCGGGAAGGATCACGCCCGACGAAGCGTTGGAACTTTTGTGCTGTTTCTTACTTCTTCCCGACGCATACATTATGCCGAACGTCGCTTATGATTCTATGATAGGCGGCAAAGACAGGCAGGGAAACATAGTGGAAAACGACATTACGTTTATGGCGTTGGATGCGGCGGAGATTGTAAGGTCGGGAACGGGGAAAATTGCGCTTGCGTTCGGTAAGGACAACAGCGACAGACTTTTACGTCGTGCCATACAGGTCAATGCGACGGGCGCAACGCAACCCGCTATCTACGACGACGACCTTATTACCGAAGGATTGATCAAAATCGGAATATCGCCCGAAGACGCTCACTACTATTGCAATACGGGCTGTACGGAAATCACGCCTATCGGTTGTTCGGGGATATATCCCTGTGCGCCGTATCATAATATTGCCAACGCATTGCTTCGCGCCATGCGTGAAAATCTCGATGCGACGTCCACGAAACCGATTTTGGAAAGTTTCGAAAAGATTTTGCACAGGGAAGTACAGGAACAGCAACTCTACATCAACAGAAGACAGATGGAAAGGTCGCGTAACGGCGGCGAACCCTTGCGCGTTTCCTGCCTGGTCGACGACTGTTTAAGCCGCGGAAAGGCAATTGACGAAGGCGGTGCGAGATATAACCACATAGAACCTACTTTCGTGGGAGTTTCCAACGTCGTGGATTCTTTGGTTACAATCGAAACGCTTGTTTTCAACGAGAAGAAACTGACTATGCAGGAGTTGTTGGACGTTGTGGACAGCAACTATGAAGGCAAAGAAGATTTACGGCAGTATATTCTGAACCGTATTCCGCATTACGGCGTAAACGATAAGAACGCGGATAAATATGCGGCAATGGTTTCGAACGCAATCATAGGGGCTTGCAAGGGCGTTACGACGTACAGACACAGTTTTCTTGTTCCGGGTACTTTCACATATATCGAAAATGCGACGCTCGGCAGGGTAACTCAGGCGACTCCCGACGGAAGATTGAAAGGAACGCCGCTTGCGGCGAGTTCTTCCGCCACTGCTGGCAGAGAGATAAAAGGACCTACGGCGGCGGTGCTTTCCGCAACGAGCTGGGATCACAGCCATTATATGGGCGGTATCGTTATCAACTTAAAATTTGCACCCAACCAGATGAGCGGAGAAAACGAAGATAACGTGGTTACGCTTATACGGGCTTTCCTTGAAAGAAAAGGTATGGAAGTACAAATCAACTGCATATCGAACGAAACGTTGCGCGACGCGCAAAAGCATCCCGAAAATTATAAAGATCTGCTTGTAAGGGTAAGCGGATTCAGCGCATATTTTACCCATTTGCCGAACGACATACAGCAAGAGGTAATAGACAGGAATGAGCAGTCCTTCAACTGAGAAAGAGATCAGGGGCAACATATTCAATATACAAAGGTACTGTACGCACGACGGGCCGGGAATAAGAACTACGGTATTTTTAAAAGGGTGTCCTATCCGTTGCGCATGGTGTCATAACCCCGAATCGCACGATTTTAAAAGCGAGATAGGATACAACGAGAGTTCCTGTATAAAATGCGGTAAGTGTATTGCCGTGTGTCCCGTTCATTGCCATACGGTAATGGACGGGAAACACGTTTTTGACAGGGCAAATTGCATACGTTGTTTTAAGTGCGTCGAAGTGTGCCCGTCCGCCCTTGAAAAAATAGGCAAATCTGTTACGGTACAAGAGGTTCTTGACGAAGTTGCGGAGGATAAAATATTTTATAAAGACGCCGGGGGAATAACTCTGTCGGGTGGCGAACCGCTGTCGCAGGCGGAGTTTGCCGTCGGACTTTTGAAAGGCGCAAAAGAGATGGGAATAACGACTTGCGTGGAAACCGGCGGTTTTGTGGGTTACGAAGTTTTTGAAAAGGTTCTTCCTTACGTCGACTTGTTTCTTTACGATTATAAATTGACCGATAGCGGGCTTCATAAAAAATATACGGGCGTGGACAACACGCTTATTCTGGAAAACCTTTTCAGGATAGATGAAAGCGGCGCAAAAATAATATTGCGTTGCCCGATTATTCCCGGCGTAAACGACACGGAAGAACATTTCAGCGGCATCGCACGGGTGGCGAACTCGTTAAAAAATCTGATAAAGGTTGAAATAGAGCCGGCACACACCATAGGAGATATGAAGTATGAGCAGATGGGTTATGGCAGACCCGACCTGAAATACGGTGTTCCCGATAGCGAAGAAGTTTTACTTTGTATAGATAAAATAAAGAAATACACTTCGGTCACAGTAAAAAAGTCATAAGTCGGCGAAAAAGACTATCCAGAAAGCGTCGGAAGAATTGTAAACACGGAAGCGGGAGAAACGTTCGATTTAAGTCGAATGCCGAGGATCTACCGTTTCAATGTTGGTGACGTAGATGAGATTCGGAATAGAAAATAAGCTTGGAAATCACAGGAGACGATATGGATACATTACAATTGAAAGGATACGCTTTGACAAAAATAGATTTTATCGGCAAAGACGTTCTATCCTCAGATTGCGATATTATAGTTTTTTTGTTGGACAATTGCGAAATAACGATAGATGAAAACAGCGTGTTTTTCGGCACCGTAAACACGGCTGACATAATGCAAAGCGTTATTTTGGCGAGAGCGAGGAAATTTTTCGATAAAATAAACGAGGCTGGATTTAAAGACGGATTCGACTCTTTAGCATATACGGGAATGGCAGATTTTTCTCACACGACTACGCAGTGGAAAGACCTTTTGAGTTTAGGCATCGTAGGCGTAAGAGATCGCATTGCCGAATACGAACAAAACGCAACCGATCCGGCCAAGAGAAGATTTTATTCCGAGATTTTAAGGGTTTGGAATGCGTCGTTAAGGTTTTTACGAAGAGCCGAAGATATAGCGGCGAATGCAGGCAAAAATAAAATGTCGAATTCGTTGAAACATCTCGTCAAACGCAGACCTCTTACTCTTTACGAAGCAATGCAGACTATAATCGTGTATTATAACTTGCAAATGTTTTTCGACGGAACGTTTTTAAGAACGCTCGGCAGAATCGATTCCCTTCTTTATCCGTTTTATAAAGACGAAGACAAAGAAGTTGCCGATAGTCTTCTCGTTTCCTTTTTGCGGGAAGTGGATAAACTGAAAGCAATCGCAAATATACCTTTTTCTATCGGCGGAACGGACGAGGCGGGTTTGAGCCTGACAAACGATTTATCCATTGGACTTATTGACGCTTACGGAAAAGCGGGCACGCATAACACTAAATTTCATATTCTTTATTCTGAGAATATGCCCGATATAATCCTGAAGAAAGCATTTTCGGAAATAAGGGCGGGGAACAACAGTATAGTTTTTATGAATGACAGCGTAATAATACGAGCACTTTTAAAAATCGGAGAAAAGTATTCCGACGCCGTTGATTATCATGTCGTCGGCTGTTACGAGTGCGGCGGGAACGGCGAACTCACCTGTTCGTGTAACGGCAGGATAAACATTCCGAAAGCACTCGAAGTCGCTCTCGGCGGCGGTAAAGATGCACTTACCGGCAAGCAGATAGGTCTGAAAAATGACGGCATATTTCCTACGTTTGAGGATTTATATACCGAATTCAAACGCCAACTGAAATGTTTCGTCGATTGTGCTGCGAAGTGCACCGATATTTTTGAAAAAGAGTATAGAAATATACATTCTGCGCCGATCTTATCCGCAACTTATCAAAGCGCAATGGACAAGGGCGGCGATCTGTATTGCGATTATACTGCGGTATACAACAATTCGTCGATCAATGCCGTAGGATTGGGGACGGCGGTCGATTCTCTCGTTGCAATAAAAAAAGCCGTTTACGACGATAAAGTTTTGAGTCTGGATGAATTGAGAAGGGTTTTATCGGAAAACTGGGTGAACGACGAAGTTTTAAGGTTGACGATAAAAAATAAATACCCGAAATGGGGAAACGGAATAGCGGAAGCGGATAAAATAGGGAAAAGAATAGTTGACGACCTGTCCGAAATGATAAACGGCAGAAAGAACGAAAAGGGCGGGGTATATCGTCTAGGAATGTTTTCTATTGATTGGCGATGGTATTTGGGCGAAAAAACGGCAGCTTCCGCTGATGGCAGGAAAAACGGAGATACTCTTTCCCAAAATTCGGGTGCGACTTTCGGCGCCGAAAAAAACAGCGCAACCGCACATTTCAGATCGGTTGCTTCAATCGATGCCGAAAAAACTCCAAACGCAACGATCGTAGATATCGATTTCCATTCTTCCGCCGTTGAGGGCAAGAACGGTCTCGATGCGCTTATAAGCAGCCTTAAAGGGTATTTTAAATCGGGCGGTTTTGCCGTTCATTATAACGTTCTGAACACTGAGATGCTAAAAAAAGCCTATCTTTCACCCGAAAAATATCCCGATTTGCAGGTAAGGCTCTGCGGATGGAACGTGTTGTTTTCAAGCCTGACGAAAAGAGAACAGGAAGAATTTATAATGCGTTCGAAGAAAGGATGATATGAATAAAGGTATAGTTTCCGGTATAAAGAGGATGGAAATACATGACGGGGACGGACTTCGGACGACCGTGTTTTTAAAAGGCTGTCCTTTGAAATGTATTTGGTGTCATAATCCCGAAAGCATATCCTACGAGCCGGAAATAGGGAGATTCGAAGAAAAATGCATAAGTTGCGGTTCTTGCGTTCGCACTTGCGACACAAATGCGTTTTTTATTAAAGACGGCATTGTGTTATTTGACAAGGGAAAGTGTACGGCATGTATGCAATGCGAAAAAATTTGCCCCGTTTTTGCGATAGTGGGTTACGGGAAGGAGTATTCCGTCGATTCGCTTGTCGAAGAGTTGTTAACGGATAAGCCCTTTTTCGGTGATAAAGGCGGAATAACTTTTTCGGGCGGAGAATGTCTCACGCAAACCGATTTCGTTGTCAAGTGTGCAAAACGACTGAAAGAAAAAGGCGTCGGCGTTTATATAGATACCTGCGGATATGTAAAAAGAGATGTTTTTGAGAAGATCATGCCTTATGTGGATAAATTTTTATACGACCTAAAGGCGATAGACGGCGATCTTCACAAAAGACTTACAGGAAGAGACAATGCGGCAATTCTCGACAATATGAAATTTTTATCAGATAAAAAATGTGCCATTGAAATACGTTTTCCTTTGGTCAAAGGATATAACGACGGCGAAACGGAAAAAATAGGGGAATTTATAAAGAGGTTAAATATCGGAATACCCGTTAAAGTCCTGCGTTATCACGATTTTGCGAGATCGAGATACAACGCTCTGCAAAGGCGAGACACGCTTCCCGAAGGACAGACGACGGCAAAAGACGTTGTCGATGCCGAAGAAATTTTGAGGAATATGGGTATTATCGTAATAAAAGATAATTAGCACGACGAGGGCAGTAAGCAATTAGGGTAGAGATATGAGTAATATATCGGAAAATGTTTTTGAGGCGAAATACACTCTTGAAAACAAGCCTCTTTTGGCAACGTCCGTCGAAAGAATTTTAATACTTAACGAAATAAAGTCTCTGTTTAAAGATCTGCCGCAGCCTTTGCGGTTTTCAAGGATGTTGTCGATTTTGCTTTCAAAAGTATCGACTCCCGTGGAAGATTTCGACCTTATCGCCGGCAGGTGTGTTGACAGGGTTCTTACCGACGAAGAAGAAAAAATATTTCAGCAGTTCATAACAAGTCCCGACTACACTACGGGAAAAGTTTTTATACCGTCGGGGCACTGTACTTTTTCATGGGAAACCGTGCTTGAATACGGGCTTACGGGACTTAAAGAAAAAGCGGATAGGGCTATCCTTTCGTCGGAAGATGAGGACAAGAAAGTTTTTCTGACGGCACTAAGCGAGATTTATAAGGCGATAATAGATTACACGCTGCGTTATTCCGCGGCGGCGAAAGAAAAAGGACTTAACGCGCTTGCGGAAAACCTTAATACGGTCGCCAACGGAAAACCGAACAGTTTTGCGAGCGCATTGCAACTTCTATGGATAATCACTCTGATTGACTGTGCGTATATCGCGGAAAATCCCACGCTGACCGTAGGCAGACTTGATAAGATACTTTACTCTTTTTACGTCGACGACATCAAAAAAGGCGTCCTGACGGAAGAAAAAGCAAAAGAATACATAACCGATTATTACGCCAAACACAATCTTATAATGGGCAGAGGCGAACATCAGGTTGGGGATAGTACGAATTCCACCACTTTTTTGCGGATATGCAATTTTGACGCGCCGCAATACCTTTTGCTTGCGGGCAGCGACGGAAAGGGTAACGTTTGCATAAACGATCTCACCCGACTTTTTGCGGAGTGTATCGTTCCCGCATTTAAAAATCCCGTCGTCGTAGTCCGTTACGTAAAAGATATGGACAAAAATTATCCGTCTCTCTGGAAAACGTTGGTAGGTAAAGCGTTAAAGAGTTCTTCTCTGATGTTTTATAACGACGGAAACGTTTCGAGTACGCTTAAAAGGATAGGGCTTACCGACGAAGAGAGTTCGGAATATGCCCATTTCGGTTGCAACTGGTGTTCTACGGGCGATAACGGCGCCTGGATGCACGGAAGTCCGCATTCTTTTCACTTCAACGCCATAAAGGACGAAGAAGAGAGAAAACAGCTTTACGTGCCGTATATGCGCGGCAATCTGCCGTTTTCCTGGGCGCAGGACGTTGTGGAGATATTAGAAAAACTTTGTCTTAAAGAAAATGCCGACATCGAGGATTTTTACAATGAGTTTTTCCGAACAATGTCGGATTTTATGGACAGAAAGCTTGCGTATCTGTCGAAAGAACTTGAAGTCCGCAAACGCAAACCGTCCCGCGTACTTTCTTTCACGGATTGTTTTACGAAATGTTCGCTTGAAACGGCGCAGTGTTTTTCGGCGTCGGCAAAATACCATTTCGAAAACCAGTCGTTTTGGATGTTCGGTACGGTCGTTGACAGTTTTACAGCGATAGACCAACTTGTTTTTATCGAAAAGAAAATAACGCTTAAACAACTTTGCGATGCTGTAAAAGCCGACTTTAACGGATACGAAGATATTCTCGGGCTTTGCAGGAACGCCGAGAAATACGGTATGGATACGCCGCTTTCCAACAAACACGCAAAGATGCTTGCCGAAAAAGCAAGCGAACTTACAATAGAGAGAAGCAGACCGTATTTCGAAAGAGAAAAACTCTTTTTAATGCCGAATATTCAAAGCGATACCTATCATTTGAAATGGGGCGAATTGTTCGGGGCGACTCCGGACGGAAGAAGGAAGGGAAGTGCGTTCTCGCAGAACTCGCGCCCGACCAACGGCGTGTGCGTAAACGGGCTTACGGGTATGCTTAATTCCATGCTTAATATACCCTCCGACGCTTTCGTGTCGGGAGCGCTTAATCTTGACGTTGACGGCAAAGAATATTCCGGCGAAGAAGGTCAGAGAATATTCGGCGCGATTCTGGCGACGTATTTTAACAGGGGCGGACTCCACGCACAGATAAGCGTTACCAGCATAGAAGAGTTGTTGGACGCAAAGGCACATCCGGAAAGGCATCGCGATTTAAGGGTGCGGGTTACGGGATACAGCGGGATTTTTGTTGACATGTGCGAAAGACTGCAAAACGATATTATAGAGAGATTTAAGTAAACACTATGGAAAAGATCGGACTTTCAAACGGATTATCCGTTTCGCAAGTAGCGCTTGGCGCTATGAATTTCGGCACGTCGGTATCCAAAAGCGAAGCGTTTAAGGTTCTGGACGCATATCTTGATTTCGGCGGCAATTTTATCGACACGTCCAACAACTACGCACACTGGCAAGGCACGGGCGACGAAAGCGAGACGTTACTCGGAGAGTGGTTTAGATCTGGCGGCAAGCGGAAGGACGTAGTGCTTGCCACGAAAGTGGGTTTCGACAGACACGGCGAAGGCGCGGGGCTGAAAAAAGAACAGATAGAGTACTGGATAGACCAAAGTCTTAAAAAACTTCGCACGGATCATGTTGACCTTTATTATGCGCACACCGACGACGTGAATACGCCCATAGAAGAAACGTTGGAAGCGTTTGACTCCCTCGTAAAGAAAGGCAAGGTGCTTAAAATCGGCGCAAGCAATTTCGATACTTGGCGCATAGCGGAATCGAATATGATCGCAAAGGAAAGAGGGTGGACGCCCTACACGGTAGTCCAGCAGAAATTTACTTATCTATACCCGAAATTCGGAGTTTTGCCAAAATATACTTTTAACGAATCCGCAAATCGGGAAAGACTACGTTTCCTTGAAACGAAAGATATTCCGCTTGTTGCGTACGCCTGTTTATGCAAAGGTGGCTACGACAATCTTTCCCGTATGCCGAGCGAGTATGAATTAGGCAAAAGATATGAAGCAATTAAAGACATGGCGGCGGACAAGGGGTTAAGCGTAAGCGCAATGGTTTTATGTTGGCTGATAAACTTACGCAAGCTTAAAGACTATCCCGTGATTATTCCGCTTTTTTCCGCAAGGGCAAACCATCTTATCGAAAACCTTCGTGCGACGGAAATCGAACTTTCAACGGAAGAACTGGAAATTTTAAATAGTATAGAGTAATATGATTGCAACGGTTTTCGACATAAAAAGATGTTCGCTTAACGACGGACCCGGTATAAGGACGACGGTATTTTTCAAGGGGTGTAATCTTAACTGCTTCTGGTGTCATAATCCGGAAGGTATATCCCCAAAAAAACAATACGCCTTTTTCAGGCATAAATGTACGAATTGCGGGGCATGCGGAAAGCACAAGGGTAAAAGTTTTGAAGAACTTGCGTTTTATTGTCCTTCGCAGGCAAGGAAGGTTTACGGCAGGGAATATACCGTCGAAGAACTGTTTGATATAATCATACGCGATAAAGACTACTATTCTGCGACCGGCGGCGGAGTAACGTTTTCCGGCGGAGAATGCATGTTGCAGATCGGTTTTATAAGCGAGCTTGCAAAGCGTTGTAAAGAAAACGGCATCAGCGTTGCCGTTGACACCGCGGGAAACGTGCCCTATGAAAATTTTGAACGTATATTGCCGTACTCGGACGTTTTTCTGTATGACGTAAAATGCATAGACAAAAATCTTCACAAAAACGGTACGGGGTGCGACAATACCCTGATTTTAAAGAATCTCGATCGACTGATAAATACCGATAAGAACATAATCGTAAGAGTTCCCGTTATACCGGACTTCAACGACGGGGAAGAACTTGAGAAGATAAAGTCTTATTGTGCAGAAAGAGCGTTAAAGGTGGAATTTCTTGTCTACCACCAATACGGGAAAGACAAACGCAGCGCTTTAAATTACAAATCGGAAAACAATGAATAAATACTACTTGATGCTTATATTTTCGGTGTTTCTTTTTTCCGTACAGTTTGTATTTACAAAATGTTATCAAAGGGAAAGGGGAGCGCATTTTTCTTCCTCGATACTGCAAATAGTATTATCGTCGGTTTTTTTTATACTGTTTTATTTAATACTCAACGATTTTAAGTTCGGGTTTACGCTTTTTTCTTTCATAATAGCACTATTGTATGCAATAAACGGCATAACCGCCACTGTCTTCGGCATGAAAGTGTTGGAAAGGGCAAATTTATCGGTATATACTTTATTTTTGATGCTTGGCGGAGTGATTTTACCGTTTTTTTACGGGCTTTTCATCGGAGAAAGTTTAACGGTTTTTAAGGTTGTCGCCGTGATTTTGATTGCGCTTTCTTTATTTATAGGGGTGGAAAAAGACAAAGACAAGAAAGCGAACGCAATACTTATAATATGTTGTATGGTGATCTTTTTGGCGAACGGATTTGCCCACATATTGACGCATTTTCACCAAAGGTCAACGTCGGACACTTTAAATACTTCGGGTTTTTTACTTTTGTCTTTTACCTGTAAATTCGTAATATCGGGCGTAATTTTTGTCATTGTAACCTGCGTCGGTAAGAGAAAAAATAACGGCAACGCAGAACAACCCGCCGCCGTTTTAGAGAAAAATCGGGTGATAAAAAGCTGGATAATCACGATAGGAGTGGTTATAGGATATGCGGCGGTAAGCGGTCTGGCGCAGTTTATAAGCGCATATACCTCGCTTTACGTCGATGCCGGAATAAAAGCGGCGATCATAACGGGCGGATGCATTTTTATGTCGGTGTTTTTCGGGCTTATTTTCGGCGAAAAAATAACGGTTATAAAGGTTACTCAACTTTTACTTGCCGTAAGCGGCGTAATACTGATTATGTTATAAAAATCGGGCGATATGCGATTTTAATTGATAACGCTATGCCGAAAACAAAAAGTCCCCTTGCGGAGTTGTTCTCCGCAAGGGGATTGTAATTTTTAATAAAGCGGCTTCAGATAAGGAGTGAATCGACGGAAGAAACGAGTTCGGTAAGTTCCTTTTTGTAAAATTCGATATATTTCGTCAAATCTTCGCCGCCACTGCCGCTGCGGCGGATACTGCGGCGTAAGAGTCGCATATATCCCACGATCTTCGCTTTCTTTTCGGCTTCGGCGATCTTTTCTTCGTTGCCGCCGACGTATTTTTCAAGCGATTTTTCCCATACTTTCACCGCTACGTCGTTATCTATTCCGAGAAACGCTTTCGAAACCGTTTTGTCGAGTACGGAAAATCCCTTATACGCATTGAACATAGAGCCGAGTTCGAAAATAGGATTGCCCACGCAAAGAGTGTCCATATCGATAAGCAATGCTTCGCCCGACTGCACCATAACGTTTTTGACGTGGTAATCGCCGTGCATCATGTGATTGTCCTGCGGAACGGCTTCGACGAGTTTCACGAGTTTTTCGCCCGCTTCTTTCGGGAGATAATCTTTATCGAAGTTCGCCCAGCTGATCGCCACCTGTCTCATATCGGGCATATCGCCGTCTTTTACGACGGTGGAGTGTATTTTCTTTAAAAGGTCAACGTACATATCGACGTAATAGTTTATCTTGTCCGGATTTTCGTCTATGAGTTTAGCCAGCGACTTGGCGTCGAGAAGTTCGAACACCGTGCCGTAACTGTCGTCCACTCTCGCTATGTCGTAGGAAATAGCGGTGGGAATACCGAGTACGAAGGCTTTTTTTGCGAGATCCCGTTCGCGGCGTATGTCTTCCAGACAGTCAGGGTTAAGATATACCTTTACTATGGTGTCGTCGTTTATTCTGTAAACTTTGCCGTTTGCGCCTCTGCCTATCACTTCACACCCTTCGACGGAAATACGGCGGTAAGCTTTCTGTATATCCATCATTTCCGTAAATCCCGTCATATCGAAAATTTCGTACACGTCGGAATTGACGTTTACGAGTTTCACGGCAGGGTAGGCTTTTTTTATGCGCAGGACTATTCTTAATCCTGCGGAAGAAATGTATTCAAGCCCGTCCGCGTCAATTACGGGGTTTTTATCTGCGTTACCGTTCAATACGGAAAAGATTTCGTTTTCCGTAGCGGCGGCGTTGAGAGAGTCGATTCTTCCTTTAAGGAAGATAACTACAGAGTTTCCGTCAATTTTGAAATCCATAAAAGTTCTCCTTATCCGAATATATAGTCGAGTAATCTTTGATACTCTTTAAATGCCGAAGTGTCGCCGAGATCTGCGCTTAACGCCTTTTCCACGCTTCTGTAATACCACTCGTGTAATTTTTTGTCGTGCGTATGGAAAGATTTCCAGACGTCGTCGCCGATTTTAAGATACGCGGAAAAAAGACTTCGCATATTCGACAATTTATCCGAAAGCCATAAAATCTTTACGTTTTTGTCTTTGGTATCTGACAATTCTTTCAGCGTTTCTTCTTTTCTCGTTTTCCAAGTGTTCTCGGGCGGAATATCTTTCCGTTTATTTTCGGTCTCTGCGGCAACGAGATTTGCCACCTTGTCGCCGAAAAGTTCGCGTATTTCGTCTTCTTTGACGTTTGCGTCTTCTATGGCGTCGTGGAGCAGCGCCGCGCAGATAACGTCTTCGTCGGACGTTAAACTCGCAGCGATGGTTGCCGCCTCCAAGGGATGCAGGATGTAGGGCGTAAGGGTGAGTTTTCTCGTTTGTCCCGAATGTTTATCGGTGGCGAATTTTATCGCCGAGTCTAATTTAGTCAAGTTTTTTCTCCAAAGTCAGTATATTTTTCCCATCTTCGTAACGGTAACTGATATTGTCCGTCATTTTCTTTGTCATAAACACGCCGAGCCCGCCTATCTTTCTTTCTTCGGCGGACAGGGTAACGTCGGGTTCGGGGGCGACGAGGGGATCGTAAGGTTTGCCGCTATCGGTAAATACCGCTATCGCTTTTTCGCCTTCTTTTTTCATTGTTATCTCCACGTCGCCGACGCCGTCTTCGTAAGCGTAATGCGCGATATTAACGAACACTTCTTCCGCAACGAGTTGCATTTGCATCACGGTTTTTTGCGAAGCGCCCGACTTTTCGAAAAATTGCGTTATAAAATCTATTGCTTTCGGCAGGTTTTCGTCTGTGGCTTGAAGTTTTATCTTTTTTTCGCCGTCTTCTTCGCCGAACCCTTTGTATTCGATGCACAGCATAGTAAGGTCGTCGAATTGCGGCGCGTCGCCGACGAAGTTTTCAACGTCCGTTTTTACGGATGCAAGCACTTCTTCGGGGCTACCGTCCGCGGCGTTATTCAAGGCGTTTATCATGCCGTTTATCGTGAACATTTTTTGGTTTATATCGGTGGCCTCGGGTACGCCGTCGGTGTAAAGAAATATCTTATCGCCCTTATTCAGCTGTATCTCGAAATCTCTGTAAGGAACGCCTTCCATCGCGCCGACGACCAAATTATGTTTGCTTTTGACTATTTCGAATCTGCCGTCTTTTCTGTACACGGCGGGGTCGTCGTGTCCGGCGTTTGCGGCAGTTATTCTGCCCGTTTTAAGGTCTATAACACCCAGCCACATGGTAACGAACATTTCAGCCTTGTTGTTGGCGCATATTCTGTCGTTTAAAAAATAGAGTATTTCCGCGGGCGTGCCGCCGAGCGCTGCGTGTTCTTTAACGAGAATCATGGTAGCCATCATAAACAGGGCGGCGGGAACACCTTTCCCCGAAACGTCGGCGATAACGAAAGCGAGTTTATTTTCTTCGGTGAAGAAAAAGTTATAGAAATCGCCGCCGACTTCCTTTGCCGGAGTCATCAAAGCGAAAAGGTCGAATTCTTTACGGTCGGGAAACGCGGGGAATATCGACGGCACCAAGCCTTCCTGAATACGTCTTGCGATATTGAGTTCCGTACCCATACGTTGTTTTTCGGAGATTGCCGAAGAAAGGTTCGAGATGTATTTAAGAGTATCTCTTTCCATGCCGTTGACGGCGGAAACGAGTTCCGCAAGTTCCGTTATCTTGATTTTATCGGTAGATATCGGATTTTCGGGCGCGCTGTTTTCCGCGGCGAAGCG
>DBVR01000040.1:2662-3432 GCA_002308755.1 Christensenella sp. UBA1259 | reverse complement strand
GAAAAGGACGCGGCGCTGGAACGGAGATTTCAGCCTATAATGGTGGAAGCGCCGTCGACCGAAGAAACGGTGGAAATACTGAAAGGACTTCGCGACAAGTACGAATCGCATCACGGGGTAAGTATTCCCGACGACGCGATAGTGGCGGCGGTAAGTCTTTCCGACAGGTATATAACCGATAGATTTTTGCCCGATAAAGCGATAGACTTAATAGACGAAGCGGCGTCGAGAGTAAGACTTGACAGTTACAATTCTCCCGCGGCGGCAAAACAGAAAGAAGCGGAGAGAAACGCGCTGGTCGCACAGAAGAACGAAGCGAAGCGCCGCGAAGATTTCGAGCGTGCCATGAAACTCAACAAGGAGATAGAACGGGTAAATCAGGAACTCGACGAGATACGCGCGCAGGCGTCGAAACTCAATAAAAATCAGGAAAAACTTATACTTACGCCCGACGATATAGCGAAGGTGGTAAGTAACTGGACGGGAGTTCCCGTAGTAAAACTCACCGAAACGGAAGCGCAGAAATTACTTAATCTCGAAGAAGTTTTGCACCAAAGGGTGATAGGGCAGGAAGCGGCGGTAAAAGCCGTATCCGACGCCATAAGAAGGGCGAGAGCGGGGCTTAAAGATCCGAACAGACCCGTCGGTTCGTTTATTTTCGTCGGACCTACGGGCGTAGGAAAGACGGAACTTACCAAAGCCCTTGCGGAAGCGGTTTTCGGCAACGAAAACAATCTTATAAGGGTGGATATGTCGGAGTATATGGAAAA
>DBVR01000040.1:0-2614 GCA_002308755.1 Christensenella sp. UBA1259 | reverse complement strand
GAAGCGGGGCAACTTACCGAAAAGGTGAGAAGAAAACCCTATTCCGTAGTCTTATTCGACGAAATAGAAAAGGCGCATCCCGACGTATTCAACATAATGTTGCAGATATTAGACGACGGAAGACTTACCGACAGCAAAGGTAGAACGGTAAGTTTCAAAAACACTATAATCATAATGACTTCCAACGTCGGCGCGTCGGAAATATCGCATAAAAACACTCTCGGTTTTGCGGGTAGCAAACAGAAAGAGTACGACGATATGTGCGACAGGTATATGGAAGCGTTGAAAGGCAAGTTCCGCCCCGAGTTTTTGAACAGGATAGACGACATAATAGTATTCCACAAACTCGGCAGGGATGAAACGGCAAAGATCGCGGGGCTACTGCTTTCGGGGTTGAGAAAAAGACTTGCGGTAGTCGGCGCGAAGATGGAAGTATCGGACGCCGCTATGGATCTTATAATAGACAAGGGCTACGACGACGAATACGGCGCAAGACCTTTAAAGCGCGTTATACAGAGAAATCTGGAAGATAAGATATCCGAAGAGATATTGTCGGGCAAGTTAAAGGACGGCGATACGGTTTCGGTGGACGTAACAGACGGAGAGTTTACCTTTAAAGTCGCTTAAAAATAAAGGATTTTAAGGCGCAAAAAAAGTAGTATAATTTAAGGGGGAAAACGTTATGAAATTTGAAATTCACGCAAAGAACTACGAAGTCACGGAAAAATTAAAGACGGTAACGGATAAGAAATTATCCAAACTCGACAAGTACTTTCAGGGCGAAGGACCGTCGGCGAAAGTAACGTTTAAGACGCAGGGCAACAGGTTCACGACGGAAATAACGCTGGACTACAACGGGAAATTCGTAAGAGCGGCGACTACGGGCGACAACTTTTACGACAATATAGACGTGATCCTGCCCAAGATAGAAGGGCAGATAAGAAAGCACAGGACGCGTTTCGACCAGCACAACAAGAACGCCGCGTATTCGGAAGTCGCGGAGTTTTCGGGCGCGAAGGCGGAAGACGGCGAACTCGTCAAGAAAAAACGCTTTACTCTTTCCCCGATGACGATAAAGGAAGCGGAAGAAGAACTCGAACTTTTAGGGCATTCTTTCTACGTTTTTCTGGAAGCGAAAACCCACACCGTACAGGTGTTATACAAGCGTAACGACGGAGATCTGGGACTTATAGAAACGGAAGTCTGATATATGAAGACGGGTATATCCACGGCGTCGCTTTTCGGCAGGTTTTTTACCGAAGACGCGTTGAAGTTTTTAAGCGATAACAAAGTAAAGACCTGCGAAGTGTTTTTGGAGTCGTACTGCGAATACAAAAAGGAATTCGGCGACCTGTTGAACTCTCTTAAAGGCGACACGGAGATACACTCGGTACATACCTTAACGACGCAATTCGAACCGCAACTCTATAGCCTTAACGTGCGTGCGCAAAAAGACTCTTTTTCTCTTCTCGAAGAAACTATGCAATGCGCGGCGGCTTGCGGCGCGAAATACTACACCTTTCACGGTCAGGCAAGGTTAAAGAGAACGCCGCTTGTTATAGACTTCGAACGCCACGGCGCGATAACGCAGAAAATAATAGATATTTGCGGGGCGCACGGGGTAACTCTCGCCTACGAAAACGTTCACTGGGGATATTATAATTACGTAGGGTTTTATAAGGAACTCAAAAAAAGGACGGAAGGGCTTAAAGCCACTTTCGATATAAAACAGGCTCGGCAGTCGGGCGTTGATTACCGCGAGTTTATCNNATGGGTAGCGATATCGTTACCGCCCACCTTTCCGATATAGACGAAAACGGCAAAATGTGTCTGCCGGGGCGCGGCGTTACCGATTTTAAGGACGTTCTTAAAAGGCTTTGCGACGTCGGTTTCGACGGGGCGGTGCTTCTGGAAGTCTATAAAAACGATTTCACCGACTTTTCGGAACTTTTCGACTCTCTTGCGTTTGTGGAAGATACCGCGAAAAAAGTGTTCGGATAAACGGTACCGTTTGCGTTTATTTCGGCATATATTGTACAATAAAGCGGTAAAATGTAAAAATCGCTTTACAATAAGCCGCTTAAATGTTATAATTTAGAAAAAAAAGGAGTTTTTTATTATGGAAGATAAGGAATTACAGCAGGAAGAAAATAAGTCCGTAAGCATTTCCGCAAGATTTTTCAACGTGTTGTTCGCGCTGATAGCGGCAGGGCTTATGATAGTTTTGAAGATTTTGGTGGATTTCGGCGTTAATTTGGGTGCGGCTTTCGGTATTTTTGCGATAATAATTTACGCGTGCGCGGCAATAGGCGTAGTACTTAACTTTTTGTCGTCCAAAAAGCTGACGGGCGAGTTCTGGATCAATTTCGGCGTTCTTTTAACGGCGATACTCGTGATGTAAATTTTGTACAAAACAAAAATCCCCGACCGCGGTCGGGGATTTTTACTGCCTTTTTTTACACGTTAAATCTGAACAACACTACGTCGCCGTCTTTGACGACGTAATCTTTTCCTTCCGAGCGGACCTTTCCTTTTTCTTTTGCGGCGTTGAACGAACCGCATTCGATCAGCTGGTCGTAACTTACGATCTCTGCCCTGATAAATCCTCTTTCAA
>DBVR01000017.1:13124-15940 GCA_002308755.1 Christensenella sp. UBA1259 | reverse complement strand
CGCGCTGTTTTCCGCGGCGAAGCGCGCCGCTTCCTTCGAAATATCCTTTACGGGTTTTATGAATTGCCGCCTTATGTAAAGGGTGGCGATAATCGTGCCGAGTATCATTATCACGATAGTGGTGAGCGCGACGAGTCGCATATACCGCGCGCGCCCGCCGACGAGTTCTCCCATAGTCCGCTGAACGCACAAAAGTGCGGCGACGTTCTCGCCGTCCTTTATCGGAATAACCGAAGTAACGTGCGGGACCACGCCGTTTAAGTTGCGCGTTCTCATAACCGTGCCGCGGGCAAGCCCGTTCTCGTACATATCTTTATACAGACCGTAGAAAGCGTTGTCTTCTATGGTTTCGGTGTCCACCACGGTGCCTATTTCCCAAGCCGTGTAACCGCTTGCGGCGTTGGGACAGTTTATTACCGAAACGAAAGACTTATAATCGGGATTTACCGCGATTATATATATGACGTTTACGTCTTGCGTGGCGCAAAGGTTATCGAGCCGCGTCTTACAGCTTTCGTATCTTTCGGTAACGGGAGTAACTGCGCCGTTATTTATGTCGTCCGCATTTGCGATAAACTCCGCGATATCTTCGCCGTTCACGATAGAGAACGCCGTGGTCGCGGTCCTGAAAGCCGATTCGTTATATTCGGCGGTAAGAGACTCGGTGAACTGGGCGTAGCCTATCGACAGAACTATCACCTGAAACACCAGAAGCAAAACGATTATAGAACCTATCACGTTGAAAGTAAGCCCGTGAAGGAATTTTTTGAAAGTTTTTCGGTTCTTCTCCATTAAATACAATTATAATACGGGAGTACGATTTTTGTCAATTACGTGGCGCAAGTTGTTTCCGCCGAATCGAAAATCGGTAAAATGAGGGCAAAATACGGTATTTTCCGCATAAATTTCGTCGAAAAACGAAAAATTATTTAAAACGTTTGCCATAAAATCGGATTTTGTGTTATATTATAGCGGAAGAAAACGGAAGCCCGTTTTCTTGAAAGTTTACGAAAGAGGAGAAGTTGCGTTTAAGGTTCGGGACGGATCACGGTACGGCAAAGAACGCAAGCGCATTTACGGTAGGATGGATACGGAAGAACGAGAGATAAAATACGTCGCGCCCGATTTTGAGATATCAAAGGTTTCGGATCGCGACGTTTTGCTTGCAAGCGCAAGCGGCAACGATACCGACAATGTCGGTGCGGATATATTCGGGTGGGAAGCATGGGAAAGATAAAAAAGTTTATCGCCGTTTGTGCGGCTGCGACAATGTTTGCCTTTCCGGTAAACTCCGCGAACGCCGAGACTAACCTTCTTGCGAACGGCAATTTCAACGAATATACGACGGAAGGTTCGTTTTTTATAACTTATATTGTAACTGGCTGGACGCCTTCCGAAGGAGTGTCCGTCGACGCCGCAGATACGGAAAACCTTCGTTTTGCGGTAAATAGTGGCAGCAATATAACGATAAGGCAAAACGGCGTCGTGTTGGAAGCGGGAACGTACCGTGCAGGCGTTAAAATAAAGACGGCGGGAGAAGTAAGCGTTTCTTTCAAATTGCAGGGAGAAACGGAATACGAAACTGCGGAGATATCGGTACAAAATACCGGCGGCGAGTACCGTGAAGTCGCCGGCACGATGACGGTAAACGCGGGAACTTACGAGTTTACGATATGTTTTAAAAGCGTTTCCGAAACCTGTTACGCGGACGACGCGTTTTTGGAAATCTACGACGCCGCGCCGGAAACCGACGCTAATCTTACGACGGGCACGGGTGCGGCTATACGGGTTATCGGGGCGTCGGGTTTGAGATTTTACGGCAGCGCGGATAAAACATATTACGACGGTTTTAAGAATTCGCACCCCGAAGCGACGTTGGGTATGCTGATAGTGCCTTACGACTATCTTAAAGATTGCGACTATTTTTCGGTCGAGTGTCTTAAAGCGGCGGGGCATAAGTACCTCGAAATACAGGCGAACGTCTGGAACAACCAACCGGCGACGGACGGATATTACGGTTTTAATTGCGCTATAACCGATATACACACTTTGAATTTAGACAGACCTTTTGCGGCGAGAACGTATCTTAAATACGAAGACGGCGGAAACGATCGGTACATATACGGCGATTTCAACTCGACGGATAACGTGAGATCGGTTTGGGAAGTCGCAAAAGCGGCGCAAACCGACAACGGGTATTACGGGAGTTTGTCGCAAAGTGAGAAAGCCGTGATAGATTATTACGCGGGAGCGATAGAAGATATTTCGCTTTCGGCGGCAACGTCTTATTCTGGCGGCGTTTTCACCTGTACTTTTACGGTGGATTGTGAAGGATACGTGGCATTTTCTTACGACTTTACCTCTCAAGCGAGTGTCTCTGCCACCGTTGCCACGTCCTGCGGCGAAGAAAAGACGATTTTAGGTAATGCCTTCGAAGTGTCCGACGGACAAGTCAGTATAACGATCTATTTCGACGACACTCCGCTTTTCTCTCCCATAGAAAACTTTTCGGTAATGCTGTACAAGAAAAACTGAACGGTAAAACCGAAATCGATAATAACGAAAATAACGAAAAAAGTCCCCGACCGCAGGATTGCGGTCGGGGACTTTAAATAGTTTCGGTTATTTTGCCTGTTTTGCGCGGTAGTCGTCTATCGCTTTTTTTATAGCCTCTTCGGCGAGTACGGAGCAGTGTATCTTCTGTGCGGGAAGCCCGCCCAAAGTTTCTATCACTTTTTTGTTGGTAACTTTAAGCGCCTCTTCTATCGTCATACCCTTTATCATCTCGGTGGCGGTGGAACTCGTGGCTATTGCGT
>DBVR01000017.1:270-13108 GCA_002308755.1 Christensenella sp. UBA1259 | reverse complement strand
AATTTGGCGTCTTTTATTACGTCGTTTTCTATTCGTAGAGTTATCTGCATTATATCGCCGCAGACTTCGTTGCCGACGGTACCTATGCCGTCGGGATTTTCAATTTCGCCGACGTTTTTGGGGTTTTTGAATACGTCCATTACTTTTTCGTTATACATTTTTTATTTCTCCTTGCGGTTTGAACAGCGGCGACATATTTCTCAATCTTTCGACCGCCGCTTTTAATACTTCGACAGCATAATCGACCTCTTCTTCCTTATTGTGTTTCCCGAAGGAAAACCTTATCGACCCGTGCGCCAACCCTTCGGGAAGCCCCAACGCCAAAAGCACGTGGGACGGTTCTAACGAACCCGAAGAACACGCTGAGCCCGAAGAGACGGATATCCCCGCGAGATCGAGAGAAAAGAGTATCGATTCGCCCTCGATATATTTAAATGAAAAGTCGGCGTTTGCGGGGAGTCTGCCTTCTTTTCTCGGACCGTTCAGTTTTACGAACGGTACTTCCTTTAATACTCTGTCTATAAACCTGTCGCGCAGGGAAGAGACGTAAGCGAAGTTTTTCTCCATATCGCGGTCGGCGATTTTAAAGGCTTCGGCAAAGCCTACGACTCCCGGCACGTTGGTCGTGCCGCCGCGCTTGGTGCGTTCCTGATGCCCGCCGGTTATTATACTTTCTATCGAAAGCCCCGTGCGGATATACAGCGCGCCCACGCCTTTCGGACCGTAGATTTTGTGCGAACTCATACTCATCATATCCACGCCGAGATCTTTCACGTCGATTTTAAGTACTCCCGCCGCCTGAACTGCGTCGGTAAAGCACACCGCGCCGTGTCGGTGCGCAATCGCAGCGATTTCTTTTATCGGTTCGATAGTTCCCACTTCGTTGTTCGCCATCATGCACGCTATAAACGTGGTGTCGGGGCGGATTATGGATTCCAAATGTTGCAGATCCACGAATCCGAACTCGTCCACTTTCATATAACTTATTTCAAACCCTTCTTTTTCAAGGGCGCGTGCCGTAGTCATCATAGCGGCGTGCTCGATAGGACTTATTATGAGGTGTTTGCCTTTTCTCTTTAACGCCCTTGCCGCGCCGCGTATAGCCCAGTTATCGCTTTCCGTACCGCCGGAAGTGAAATACAGTTCGTTGGGGCGGCAATTTATTATGCGGGCGATGGTATCCCGCGCTTCGTCCACGGCTTTTACGGCGTCTCTCCCGAAAGCGTGCTGACTGTTGGCGTTACCGAAAATATCGGTAAAATAAGGTTTCATCTTCTCGAACACGTTTATATCGAGCGGGGTAGTCGCCGCGTGGTCGAAATATATGCGTCTTTCCATACTGCGGTCAATAATCTCCTTCTATCATCTGTCTGACGGAAATTCCGTCCAGCAACCCGTTTATTCCCGCGTGAAGTTTTTTCCATACCTTGCTGGTAGGGCAGCACTTACAGGCTTTATCGGTCTTCACGCACTCTATTATTTCCATATCGTCTTCCAACGCCCGCACTATTTCGCCGACGGAAATATCTTCGGGGCGTCTTGCGAGAAAATACCCGCCGAACGCCCCGCGTTCGGCTTTCACTATGTTTCGGGCGGAGAGCATCCGCATTATTTTTTCGAGATACTTGCCCGAAACCGAAATGTAATTTTCCAGCGCGCTGGCGGNNCGGGGACCGCCGTATCGGGGTGAGTGCCGAGATAGTAGCAGGCGAGCAGTCCGTAGTGCGTTTTAGAAGATAATTTCATACGATTTTAATTGCAACCTTTTCGGTAGCAATTAAATTATATTACGGCGAAAGAAAATAGTCAAACGTAAATAAGGGGAAAAAGAAAAAAATTTTTATTTTTTCCGAATAAAAGGCGCTATCGGGAACATAATAATGGTGTCGGGTAAACGGAGGCGGAAAAACACGATATAAGACGCGACGAAAGTTTATTCCGACGAAACGGAGGAGATTATGAGAGACAAAAAGAACAAGGCCGTTAAAAAGGCCGAAAAGAAAGCCGTAAAAGACTGCAAATAATCCCGTTAACTATTCAAAGGATTGAAAAGCAAATTCTTAAAAGGCTTTATAAAGATCTCAAAAAATCAACTGTAAAAAAGACTTTGAAGTTCAAAGTCTTTTTTACTTTTTCGTTTTCGGCTATCATTTTGTAAAAAATTACGGCAAAACGTAAAGTGGTAACGGAAAATCTTGACTGTATAAAAGCCAGGTTGTATAATGTTTGCGGAAAGAATTAAAAAGAAGTTTACCCGATGAAAATACTTAACCAGATAGATATGACCAGAGGTCCTATACTGAAAAAGCTGCTGATGTGTTGCGTGCCTATAATTTTAGTCAACATATTGCAGAATCTTTTTCACTCTGCGGACGTTCTCGTTCTGGGTATGTTCACCGACGACAACTGCGTTGCGGCGGTGGGTACGAACACGTCTCTTATCGCGTTAACGGTCGCCCTTTTCAACGGCTTGGCGGTAGGTGCGAACGTGGTGGTCGCAAAGAGGATCGGTAGCGAAGACGGAGAGGGCGTTCGGCGATCGGTCGGACTTTCCGTCGTGTTGGGACTGACTTCCGGTACGTTGCTGCTTACGGTGGGCGTTATATTTGCCGCCCCTTTCCACAGACTTTTATCCTGTAAGCCGGAATACTTCGATATGGCGGTGGATTATTTCAGAGTGTACTGTCTCGGCATGCCTATAATAATGTTGTATAATTACACGTCGGCTGTAATGCGCGCGTCGGGGGATACTTTCCGCCCCCTTCTGTTTCTTATGATAGGCGGGGTGCTTAATGTCGGCGGAAACGTGATATTTATAAAGGTATTCGAAATGGGCGTGGTAGGAGTTGCAGTCTCCACGATAATATCGCAAGGAGTTTCCGCGCTTATGTGCGTTTTCGTCCTTATGAGAAATAAAGGAATATGCCGTCTGGAATTGAAATATATAAGGCCATATAAGCGGGAACTTAAAGAAATGCTTGGAATCGGTATCCCCACGGGGCTTCAATCCCTGGCGTTTTCCTTGCCCAACCTGGTGATAACGTCCACGGTGAATCAACTCGACGCGATGGCGGGAAACGCTCTCGCACAGCAGTTTGACGGTCTTATATACAATACGGGCTACGGGATCTCGCTCGGCACGGTGTCCTTCGTGGGACAGAATCTCGGTGCGGGCGAATTTGAACGGATAAAGAAGACTATCTTCTGCGCACTCGGTTTAATCCTTACCGCAGGACTCGCGATAGGAACTATCATTTATTCGTTTTCCGACGTTCTGTGCGGAATCGCAAGTTCTTCTCAAAAGGTAATCGCGGATGCGAAGTTGAGACTGCTGATTCTCTGTTTTACCTACTGGCTATGCGGCTGGCAGGACGTTTGCAGTAGTTCTCTGCGTGTTTTGGGAAAGAGCGTAACCGCGTTTCTTATAACTTTTTTGACCGTCAGCGTGTTCAGAATCGTTTGGATATACTCTCTTATAAACGTGTGGCAATCCATGGTTATGGTGTATCTGTGCTGGCCGATAAGTTGGGTACTGAATTTCGTTATTCAGTCGATAATGCTGAAACAACACTTAAAAAAATCCGAAGCGTGTCGCGTGGAAAGGGCATGTCCGTCAATCGGGAACGGATAGTTTTTCCCGTATTTTTGCGCGGGCTTAAAGTATTGTGCGTTAAGGGGTTCGTTTCGAGAGTTTCCGTATAAATTAAATCCCCACCCGAGTGTCGGGGGGGGATTTAATTTATTTACGTGCTTTTCAGGTAATTACGAAAGTAACTATATATCCGTTTTTGTCCACGATATAACTGCATCTGGGCGTGTCGAACGGGGAAGTTCCGAAAACGTCGCGCAGCATCATATCGAAAGTCATGCGACTTACGAGATTAGATACGTCGTTCTCCGTGATATTCCCGCAGGTAAAATATACCGCAAAATATTTGGTAACGCCGTTGTTCTTTTCGTTTACGAATACCGTGCGGCAGTTATCAGTCGTAAGGCTTTCCGCGGTATAGCCGAAAAACTTAAAATAATTTCCTTTCGTCGCCGTGCAGTCGGGGACGGGGAAGTATTGTTCTTCGTCCTGTAAAAGTTCTTCTTTGATCACTTTGCCGAGCATATGATCTTCCGATATTTCCGCCGTAGTTATATTGTGGTAGTTGTGCCCGATATAGTCTTTTCTTCCGTCGGAAAAGGTGGGATCGTCCCAGGTAACGTCTACGTAATAATAATCGCCGCCGAGTCGCACTACGTTCCAGGCGTGATTTTCCGCCCCGCCGTCCGACGTCGCGACGCCGCTTACGGTAAAGCACTGTATCCCCACGCAGTACAGTAGGTATTGAAACGCCTTTGCGTATCCGTCGCAGACGGAAGTCCCGTTTACCAGCGCGCCGTAAAGGTCGTGCGTGTGCTGGGCGTTGTAAGTCGTGTCATAGGTGTTGTGTTTTATCAGCCTGTCGTGTATCTCGGTTTCTATCCGTACGTCTTCCCAGTAAGTCGGAATACCGTCTAATATCTCGTCTTTTTTCGTTTCTACCTGTTCCGCCGCCAGGTCGCGTTCATCAGTCGTCGCGAACAGATAGGTGAGAGTGAAAGAATTCATTATTCCGTCCGAATAGGACATACTGTACCTGTTATCCACCCAGAAATGTTGCGGATAATCGCATCTATAGGAGTGGTACGCCGTTTCGAATTCGCTTACCGTTACGTTATGACCTTCGCCTTTTAAAGAGGTCGTTTTCCGCATATTTTCCGCGGCGTCCACGAGTTTACCGTATGCGTAAATAAGGTTTCCGGCATTTTCCGCGTCTTCAAGGTAATTGTAGGCGTAATAGTCTTCGCCGTCCAGTTCCTCGAACACGGAAGGTATGATTTCCGTTTCCGTCTCGCCGCATAATATACAGGTCCGCCTTTTTTCGCCCGTTTCCTGCGGGGTTGCCGTTTTGGTTATTTCCCACTCGCCGTAAGAGTGTTCTCCGGGTTCAACGGTTTTTTCTTCGCGGGAAATTTCCGTTTCGCACACGGAACAGTAGGTTACGAGGGTATAAGTTCCGCCGATTTCGCAGATGCCGTTCTCGGGGGAAAGGTTTTCCGCACGTAACGATTCGGAGTGTCCCGTCGCGGGGAGAACTTCCGTGTAAGTATTTTCGCACTTTTTGCACTTATAGGTTTTTTCGCCGTCGGTCGTGCAGGTGGGGGCGACGGTTATAACGCCGTCGTCGTAAACGTGCTGGGTGTGTTTGGCGTTTTCACCCGTGCCGAGAAAACCTTCGACGACGGATTTAAGGTCGCAGGCGGTAAATACCGTCATGGGGATAACGAGCGCTAAAAGCAACGCTGCGATTTTGAGTATGTATTTTTTCATAAGGACATTTTAACACAGCCCAAAAAAGTTTGCAAGAAAAATGCGGAAGGTGAGCAAATTTTCGCGTTTTTAACGAAAGGAAAAGCCCATAAAATAAAAAATAGGTGAGATAGACCGTTAAAACCTTGCGTTTTATTTTACGTTGTGATAAAATGTTTAGGAATTTTAGCATTTCAGGAGCGTTTTATGAAATACACCTTTGAGAAAGCGGAAAAAAGCACGGTAAAATTAAAACTCGAACTTTCCGCAAAAGAATGGGAAGCCGCGATAAATTCGGCTTACGAAAGGACGAAAGGCAGATATTCTTTGCCGGGATTCAGAAAAGGGAAAGTACCCAAACATCTTTTGGAAGCGACTTACGGTGCGGGGATATTCTACGAAGAAGCGATAAACGGCGCGTTTCCCAAGTATTACGGGGAAGTTTTGGACAAAGAGCCGACGATAGAACCCGTTGCGAATCCCGACGTGGATATAGATAAGATCGACGAAAAAGGTCTTAAACTTGCGGTGATAATCCCCGTAAAGCCCGAAGTGAAACTCGGCGAATACAAGGGTATAAAGTTCAAGAAAAAAGAGTATAATGTTACGGATAAAGACGTAGCGGACGATATAGAGCGTTTAAGAGAGCGCAATTCCCGCATGGTGGAAGTAAAGGACAGGGCGGTCGAGAACGGCGACTCGGTAGTGATAGACTATTCCGGCAGCGTAGACGGCGTGAAATTCGACGGCGGCACGGCGGAAAAGCAGAATCTTACCATCGGCAGCAACACCTTTATTCCGGGGTTTGAAGAACAGATCGTCGGCATGAATATCGGCGACGAAAAGGATATAAACGTCAAGTTCCCCGACGGCTACCACGCCGAAAATTTGAAAGGCAAAGACGCGGTGTTCGCGATAAAACTGCACGAGATAAAGAAAAAGGAATTGCCGGAGATAAACGACGAGTTTATTAAGGACGCCGTAGGCGCGGAAAGCGTAGACGCTTACAAGGCGGAAGTGAAAGAAAGGCTTGAAAAACAGAACGCCGACAGAGCGGAACGCGAACTCGAAGACGAAATGGTAAAGAAGATAACCGACGGAGCGGAGATAGATATTCCCGACGCCATGATAGAACACCAGATAGATCATATGGTAGAAGAGATGAGTTACCGTCTTTCCTATCAGGGGCTTAAACTCGAAGACTATCTGAAATATATCGGCAAGAGTATGGAAGATTACAGGAAGGAATTCGCGCCGCAGGCACAAGAAAACGTCAAATCGCAACTCGTTATAGGCAAGATAATCGAAGACGAGAAGATAGAAGCGACGGACGAAGACGTGGAAGAAAGGATTGCGGAAATGGCGAAAGCGCAGGATAAACCCGTGCCGGACGTCAAAAAGAATATGCACGCAAGACAACTCGACTACATAAGAAACGAGATAGTGATAAAGAAATTCTTCGAGACTTTGAAGAACTTAAACGACGTAAAATAATTTTACGGAGGGAGAAATGGAAATAAAGAACACGGTAGTGCCGTACGTTATAGAGAACACGGGCAAGGGCGAAAGAAGTTACGACATATATTCGCGTCTTTTAGAAGACAGGATAATATTTTTAACGGGCGAAATAAACGACGCCGTGGCGGACACGGTAGTAGCACAGCTTATTTTTCTGGAAGGCAAAGATCCGAACAAGGATATCGCGCTTTACATCAACAGCCCGGGCGGGAGCGTAACGGCGGGACTTGCCATCTACGACACCATGAACTATATAAAGTGCGACGTAAGCACCATTTGCATAGGGCTTGCGGCGTCTATGGGTGCGTTCTTACTTTCTTCGGGCACGAAGGGTAAAAGGTACGCCCTTCCCAACAGCGAAATAATGATACATCAGCCTTTGGGCGGCGCGCAGGGGCAGGCGAGCGACATAAAGATACAAGCCGACCACATAATAAAGACTAAACAAAGGCTGAATTCGATACTTGCCAAAAACAGCGGCAAGCCCTACGAAGTAGTGGAAAAAGACACCGACAGGGACAATTATCTGTCGGCGGAAGAAGCAAAAGAATACGGACTGATAGACGAAATATTCGAAAAGCGTCCGTAAATTTCGGGAGATAAATGAAGATAAATAAAGACGGAGATCAGGTTTTCTGCGCGTTCTGCGGAAAGCCCAAAGATTTGGTAAAACATCTCGTAACGGGACCCAACGGTCTGTATATATGCGACGAGTGCGTCGACGTATGCCTTTCTATAATAAAGGAAGACGAAGCGAAAACGGAAGAAAAGCCTTCCGCGAGACTTTTAAAACCGGCGGAAATAAAGGAAAAACTCGACGAATATATAATCGGTCAGGAAGAGGCGAAAAAGGTATTGTCTGTGGCGGTATATAACCACTACAAGAGAATAAACGCCAAGACTTCCGACGGGGAAGTGGATCTCGACAAGAGCAATATCCTGCTTTTAGGACCTACGGGCAGCGGAAAGACTTTGCTTGCGAAAACGCTTGCGAAGATTTTAGACGTGCCGTTTGCGGTGGCGGACGCCACCACGCTTACGGAAGCGGGCTACGTCGGGGAAGACGTGGAGAATATTCTTCTCAAACTCATACAGAACGCCGACTACGACGTGGAAAAGGCGCAGAAAGGCATAATCTATATAGACGAAATAGATAAGATAGCGAGAAAATCGGAAAACGTTTCCATCACCCGCGACGTTTCGGGCGAAGGCGTACAGCAGGCGCTTTTGAAGATAATAGAAAGCACCGTAGCCAACGTTCCGCCGCAGGGCGGCAGAAAGCATCCGCAACAGGAGTGTTTAAGGATAGATACGACTAATATCCTGTTTATATGCGGCGGCGCGTTCGTCGGGCTTGCCGACATAGTGGCAAAGAGAAAGGAAAACGCGTCTTTGGGTTTCGGCAGCGGGGTAAAAAGCGGCAAGAAAGACGAGTTCGATTTCATAAAAGAGATAACGCCGCAGGATCTTATAAAATACGGTCTGATACCGGAATTCGTGGGGAGAGTGCCCATAACCGTGGGACTTCACGCTCTCGACGAAAACGCTCTCGTCAATATTCTCACCAAGCCGAAGAACGCGCTTGTCAAACAGTATAAGCGGCTTATCGGACTCGACAACGTGGAACTCGAAATAACCGACGGGGCGGTGAGCGCGGTGGCGCGGAAAGCCATTTCGCTGAAAACCGGCGCAAGGGGACTTCGCACGATACTCGAAAATCTTATGATAGACACCATGTACGACCTGCCTTCCGAAAAGGATATAGAAAAGGTCATAGTGGACGAAAACGTAGTGGAGAGCGGGGCTAAACCGCAGATAGTAAAAAAGCGCATAGCGTAAACAAAAGGGGTTTTTCAAAAGAACATTTTGAAAAACCCTTAAAAAATATTTGAAAAACCCTTGAAAAATATTTGACAAACTTGCCTGCCGTTGGTATAATGTGTAGGCTGTGTAATTTGGGTTGAGACGAAAAGTTACTTAATTCAAGCGATTGAAAGATAATTTTCGTTGACAAGTGTGGGGGCTTTGACTCCTGCGACTAACTACCGTATATCGGAAAATTAGGTTCATTCGCAGCGACTTAAAAAAATTTAAGTATCGGCGAATGAATTTTTTATCTTTAATTTTGCGACACACACGGCAAAGTTTACAGCAAAATAAAAAGTTAGGTTAAAAAAGGAGCAAAAATGGCAAGTCAGAAGATCAGGATCAAACTTATGTCCTACGACGTGGAAATGTTGGACGGTGCGGCGGGCAAGATCGTCGAAACCATGCAGAAAGCGGGCGCGAAAATAAGCGGACCTATTCCGCTGCCCACCGAAAAAGAAGTGGTAACGATACTCCGTTCTCCCCATAAATATAAGGATTCGAGAGAACAGTTCGAGATAAGAACGCACAAAAGACTTATCGACATATATTCGCCCAACGTGAAACTGTTAGACAGCATACACCTTCCCGCAGGCGTGGATATCAAGATAAAACTGTAAGTCGGAAAGTTATAAACATTATATATAAATACGGAGGTGAACTTTATCTATGAATAAAGCAATCATTGGAAGAAAGTTGGGTATGACGCAACTTTTCTCGAAAGACGGCAAAGTAATTCCCGTAACCGTGATAGAAGCGGGTCCCTGCCCCGTGGTGCAGGTCAAAACCGCCGAAAGGGACGGATATTCCGCCGTCAAATTAGGTTTTTGTCAGGTAGAAGAAAAGAAACTCAATAAACCCGAAGCGGGACAGTTCAAAAAAGCGGGCGTTTCCGCCTGCAAAGTCCTTAAAGAGTTCAGGCTCGACGGGGCGGAAGGTTTTGCGGTAGGCACGGTAATTTCCTGTGACACGTTTGCGGAAGGCGACAAAATAGACGTTTCCGGCGTCAGCAAAGGTCACGGATTTACCGGCGTTATAAAGAGATGGAACAATCACAGGCTTAAAGAAACTCACGGCGTCGGTCCCGTACACAGGGAAGTCGGTTCTATGGGAGCTAACAGCTCGCCGTCGAGAGTTTTCAAGGGCAAGAAGATGGCGGGTCAGTACGGACACGAAAACGTTACGATCCTTAATCTCGAAGTGGTAAGAGTAGACAAGGAAAGAAACGCGATTTTAGTTAAAGGCGCGGTTCCCGGTCCCGTCAACGGGATAGTTACTCTTCGCAACAGCGTCAAAGCGTAAGGAGAAAAATCATGCCAAGTGTTAAATTATACGATATGAAAGCCAACGAAGTAGGCTCTCTCGAATTAAGCGAAGTTTTGTTCGGCGCGGAATATAACGAATCGGTTATTCATCAGGCGGTCGTAACGAGACTTGCGAACGAAAGGCAGGGCACCAAGAGTACGCTTACCCGCAGCGAAGTAAGGGGCGGCGGCATCAAGCCTTGGAGACAGAAAGGCACGGGCAGAGCCCGTCAGGGATCTATCAGGAGCCCGCAGTGGGTAAAAGGCGGCGTGGTATTTGCGCCGAAGCCCAGAGACTTCTCCAAAAAAATGAACTATAAAGCGAAAGAAGTGGCGCTTTTCTCCGCGTTGTCGGAAAAAATCAGGTCGGACGAAGTTATCTTTATCGACGAAATAAAGGTAGCCGCGCCCAAGACCAAGGAAATGGCCGCTTTCTTAAAGGCTTTCGGACTGACGAAGAGTGTTCTCGTCGTAATGGACAACTCCGACGAAGCGGTGATAAGGGCGAGCGCGAATCTTTCCGCGGTATCGACCATCAACGTGGCGCAGATAAACACCTACGACGTAGTTAAAAACGCCAAGATCGTCATTTCCAGGAAAGCCGTCGAAAAAATCGAGGAGGTCTACGGAGAATAATGACTGCGCACGATATAATCATAAAACCGCTTCTTTCCGAAAAGAGTTACGCGGGAATAAAAGATAAGAAATATTATTTCGTAGTGGCGAAAAACGCCAACAAAACGCAAATCAAACTGGCTATAGAAGAAATTTTCGACGTCAAGGTCGAAAAAGTCAACACCGCCAACGTACACGGCAAACTCAAAAGACAGGGTAAATACCAAGGTTATACCCCCGATTACAAAAAGGCTGCCGTTAAACTGAAAAAAGACAGCAAGTCTATTGCTTTCTTCGATTCGTTGTCCTGATTAGGTCCGGAGGAAAAGAAAAATGGCTATTAAGAGATTCAAACCCACGTCTGCGGCGCGCCGTTTCATGACGGTCAGCGCGTACGACGAAATAACGGCTAAAAAGCCCGAAAGATCGCTTCTGGAAGACCAGAGAAAGTCCGGCGGCAGAAACTCGCAGGGCAAGATAACCGTGCGCCATATCGGCGGCGGCAACAGGAGAAAATACCGCATAATAGACTTTAAAAGAAGTAAAGACGGCGTTCCCGCGACGGTAAAGAGTATCGAATACGATCCCAACCGCAGCGCGAATATCGCACTTCTTTACTACGCCGACGGCGCGAAGACTTATATTCTCGCTCCCGTAGGCTTAAAGGTCGGCGACACGGTAATGTCGGGCGAAACTGCGGATATAAAGGCGGGCAACGCGTTGCAGCTTAAAGATATTCCCGTAGGTACTATGATACACAATATAGAAATGCAGCCCGGCAAAGGCGGACAGATAGCGAGAGCGGCTGGCATGAGCGCGCAGATAATGGCGCGCGGCGACAAGTACGTTACCATCAAGATGCCCAGCGGCGAAATGAGATATATCCTTGCGACCTGCAAGGCGACGATAGGTCAGGTAGGCAATCTCGAACACGAGATAATAAGAGTAGGCAAAGCGGGAAAGACCAGATATCTGGGAATAAGACCCACCGTCCGCGGCGTGGTAATGAATCCTTGCGATCACCCGCACGGCGGCGGCGAAGGCAAATCTCCCGTCGGTATGCCGGGGCCCGTTACTCCTTGGGGTAAACCTGCTTTGGGCTATAAGACGAGGAAGCACAAGAAAGCCTCCAACAAACTTATTATTACCAGGATAAATTAAGGAGAAGGGTATGTCGAGAAGTGTTAAGAAAGGTCCTTACGTAGAACCTAAACTCTTAAAGAGAATAGAAGAACTGAACGAAAAGAACGAAAAGAAAGTCTTGAAGACGTGGTCGAGATCGTCGACGATATTCCCGCAGATGGTAGGACACACCATAGCGGTTTACGACGGCAGGAAACACGTTCCGGTGTACGTTACTGAAGATATGGTAGGCTGTAAACTCGGCGAGTTCGCGCCCACCAGAACCTTTAAGGGACACGGCGGAACGGATAAAAAGACCAACGCCAAATAGGAGGCTGTAAAATGGCAAAGAATTTAAGAGAGAAAACCGCAAGGATAGCGGAAAACAAAGACAGACGCCCCACGGCGGTAGCCAGACACATAAGGATTTCCCCCTATAAGGTGAGAATAGTACTCGACGTTATAAGGGGCAAGGGATATAAAGAAGCGCTCGCTATTTTGGAAAACACTCCGAAAGCCGCTTCCGAACCCATAAAAAAGGTGCTTATGTCGGCAGCCGCCAACGCCGAAAACAATCTGGGTTTAAGCAAAGACAATCTGTTCGTAGCGGAATGTTTTGCAGACCAGGGCCCCACGCTCAAAAGGGTAATGCCGAGAGCGCAGGGACGCGCGTTCAGGATATTGAAACGTACCAGCCATATAACGGTAGTGCTGGACGCAAAGGCATAGGAGGAGCGTTATGGGACAGAAAGTTAATCCGCACGGTTTAAGGGTAGGAATCATCAAGGACTGGGATTCTCACTGGTTTGTGGAAAAGAGCGAATTTGCCGCCAACCTTAAAGAAGACAACGAGATAAGAAACGTTCTGAAAAAGAAATATTATCAGGCGGCGATCTCGAAGATAGCGATAGANNAAAAAAGTATCGATAACCATATTTACCGCCCGTCCCGGCGTTTTGATCGGCAAACAGGGCGCGGAAATAGAAGTTATAAAGAAGACCGTTGCGAAAGTTTGCGGAGACAAACAGATCTCCGTGAACATTTCCGAAGTCAAAAAGCCCGACACCGACGCGCA
>DBVR01000017.1:0-217 GCA_002308755.1 Christensenella sp. UBA1259 | reverse complement strand
TGAAACAGGCTATATCGAGAAGTATGCGCAGCGGCATAAAAGGAATAAAAGTATCCGTAGCGGGCAGGCTCGACGGGGCTGAAATAGCGAGAACGGAACACTATCACGAAGGTTCTATTCCGTTGCAGACTTTAAGAGCGGATATCGAATACGGTTTTGCGGAAGCGCATACTACTTTCGGCGTTATCGGCATCAAATGCTGGATATATAAAGGCGA
>DBVR01000010.1 GCA_002308755.1 Christensenella sp. UBA1259 | reverse complement strand
CACCACAGTTGACGGGAAATACACCAGTCCTTTACGTTGGACATCCAGTTGAAATATATCTTCGAAAACCTGTCGGGAATAAACTTAACGCTCTTTTTTCTCACCGCTTCTATCGCGGGTTTGGCGAGCGGTTTCATCTTTACGAACCATTGTTTGGAAACTATCGGTTCTACCGTGTGATGACACCTGTAACAATGCCCCACGTTGTGGTGCAGTTTTTCGATTTTGAGAAGAAGTCCCTTTTCTTTAAGTTCTTTTACGACGTTTTCGCGGCAAAGAACGGCGCTCTGTCCTTCGTATTTACCCGCAAAAGCATTCATCGTTCCGTCGTCGTTGATAACCCTTACTACGGGAAGTTTGTGACGGAGTCCCACTTCGAAGTCGTTGGGATCGTGCGCCGGCGTTATCTTCACCGCGCCCGTACCGAATTCGAGTTCGACGTACTCGTCGAAAACTATCGGGATTTCTTTGTTCACGATAGGCAATATAAGGGTTTTGCCCTTTAAGCCCGAATACCTTTCGTCTTTGGGGTTTACTGCCACTGCGGTATCGCCGAACATCGTCTCGGGACGTGAAGTCGCTACCGTCAGATATTCGTCGCTGTCCTTTATCGGATACTTGATATACCAAAGGTGTCCGTCCTCTTCTTCGTATTCCACTTCCGCATCGGAAAGCGCCGTCCTGCAATCGGGACACCAGTTTATTATCCGGTCGCCTTTATATATAAGCCCCTTTTCGTAGAGGTTGACAAAAACTTCCTTTACCGCTTTCGAACACCTTTCGTCCATGGTAAAGGCAAGCCGCGACCAGTCGCAGGAAGAACCGAGAAGTTTTAACTGTTCTATTATTCTCCCGCCGTATTTTTCCTTCCATTTCCAGGCGCGTTCCAAAAACCCGTCCCTGCCGACGTCGTTTTTTGTAAGCCCTTCCTTTGCCATCTGCTCTACTATCTTGACTTCCGTCGCTATGGATGCGTGGTCCGTCCCCGGAAGCCACAACGCTGAATACCCCTGCATCCTTTTAAAGCGTATCAAAGTGTCTTGCAAGGTTTCGTCCAAAGCGTGCCCCATATGGAGTTGCCCCGTGATGTTGGGCGGCGGTATAACGATAGTGAACGGGATTTTATCCGCGCTTATCTTCGCTTTAAAATACCCTTCCTTTTCCCACTCTTCATATATTTCTTTCTCAAAATCCGACGGATTGTACGTTTTTGCCATATCCATAGGCTTTCTCCTTATCGCGTTGAAACAGATTTTATTATTATACCCGATATCTCCTTTATTGTCAAATATAATTTTCGCGGCATAGAATAAAATATAAAAAATAACGGAGCGATTTATGAAAAAAATCATCATCTTAATCATGGCAACGATTTTCGCGACGCTTTCCTTTGCGGGATGCGGTAAAAAGGACGATATGAAAACCGTCGAACTCAACGAAGTTACCCACTCGGTATTCTATTGTCCCTTATACGTCGCGATAGAAAACGGGTACTTCGCCGAAGAAAATCTCAAAGTCAACCTTACCAACGGCGGCGGTGCGGATAAGTCTATGACGGCGGTGCTTTCAAAGACCGCGGATATAGGTCTTATGGGTCCCGAAACGGTAATATACGTTCACAATCAGGGCAAGACCGACGCGCCGAAAGTATTTGCGCAACTCACCCAGAAAGACGGATCTTTTCTCGTTTCGAGAAACGACGAACCCGACTTTAAGTGGGAAGATCTTCGCGGCAAAGAAATTCTCGCCGGCAGAAAAGGCGGCGTGCCCGCAATGACTTTCGAGTACGTTCTTAACGAACTCGACATGGAAAACAACGTGGATTTTACGCTTAATTTCGACGTACAGTTCAACCTTATGACCAGCGCGTTCGTGGGCGGAACGGCGGATTACTGCACGGTTTTCGAGCCGACGGCGTCGGAATATGAAAAGAACGGGACGTGGCATATAGTAGCGAGCGTGGGAGAACAGAGCGGCGAAGTCCCCTACACTTCCTTTATTGCGCTCGAAAGTTTTATAAAGAACAACCCCGACACGATAAAATCTTTCCTTAAAGCGTTGAAAAAGGCTTACGAATTCATAGAATCGAACAGCGAACTGAAAGTCGCGGAAGCGATAGTAAAACAGTTCCCGTCCACTTCCATATCGTCTTTGGAAACGTCCATAAAAAGTTATAAGAGAATAGACGCTTGGAAAACAAATATGCAGGCGACGGAAGCGAGTTTCACGAGACTTCAGAACATCATGGAAAACGCGGGAGAACTCGATCAAAGAGTAGATTTTTCCGACATAGTGATAAATAAATACGCAAAAGAAATATTCGGCTGAAAAACGCGACACACTTCGGAGAAAATAATGGAAAAACTTCTGGAACTCAAAAAGGTATCTTTGACTTACCAAACGCTTGAAAACGAGATACGCGCGATAGAAGACCTGTCGTTTTACTGTAACAAAGGCGATTTTCTGTCGATAATAGGTCCGTCCGGGTGCGGTAAGACGACGGTTTTGTCGCTCATAGCGGGGCTTTTACCCCCTACGAGCGGCGAAATTCTTATAAACGGGAAAAAAGACTACGAGAAAAACGATCTGGGATATATGTTGCAAAAAGACCAGCTGTTCCCTTGGCGTACCATAGAAAAAAACGTGTATCTTCCCTTGGAAATAAAAAAGTCTTTGACTAAACGGAACAAGGATTTTGCCGATTCCCTTCTCGACAAATACGGACTTAAAGAGTTTAAAAAAAATTACCCCGATCAACTGTCGGGCGGCATGCGGCAAAGGGCGGCGCTTATCAGAACTTTGGTGTCCAACCCGAAACTTCTTTTACTCGACGAACCCTTTTCCGCACTCGATTATCAGACTCGGCTGTCCGTTTGCGACGACGTGTATAAAATCATAAAACAAGAAGAAAAAACCGCACTTTTGGTCACCCACGACATATCCGAAGCAATCGCTATGTCTGACATAATCATAGTGTTAAAAAGCAGACCTGCAAAGGTAAAGTGCGTATTCGTACCGAAGATTTTCGGCGAGTCTCCGTTAAAGAAACGCGAGAGCAAAGATTTCGGAGTCTGGTTTGAAAAAATATGGAAGGAATTAGACAAATGAAGAAGATTGCCGATTTTTCCGAAGAACACGCAAAGTATATAAAACGCTTTAAAAAAGAAAACGCCTTGGTAACGGTTTTAAGGTTTGCCCTGCTTGCCCTTCTTCTGGGACTGTGGGAACTGTTCGCAAATCTCGGCGTTATAGACCCGTTTATCGCAAGTTCCCCGTCGAGAGTGGCTACGACCGTACGAAGGCTTTTTGTCGAAGACAATTTCCTTTACCACATAGGAATAACTCTTTACGAAACCATTTTAGGTTTTCTTATCGCCGTAGCGGCGGGATACGTTCTCGCACTCGCCCTTTGGTGGTCCGAAAGACTGAGAAGAGTTTTGGAGCCGTATATCGTCGTTTTGAACAGTTTGCCGAAGATCGCCTTGGGACCGATAATAATAGTGTGGTTCGGCAGCGGCGTAAAGGCGATAGTGTTTATGGCGGTGATAATCGGCGTGATAGTCGCTTTGATCACTATGTTAAACGGGTTTCTCGCCACCGATAAAAACAAGATTCTGCTTTTAAAATCTTTCGGCGCAAGCAAATTTCAGATACTGAAAAAGTTAGTGGTTCCGGGGAGTCTTCCAACCTTTATAAGCATGCTTAAAATAAGCGTCGGTATGGCTTGGATAGGTTCTATTATGGGCGAATATCTCGTTTCCCGCGCGGGACTCGGATATCTTATCGTTTACGGCGGGCAGGTTTTTAAACTCGATCTCGTTATGGCGTCCACCGTCGTTTTATGCGCTCTTGCCACCCTTATGTACGTGCTCGTCGCTTTTCTCGAAAAGAAAATCATAAAATACAAAAATTAAGTATTTTACTTGTCTTTTAGTCCTATACAAAGGGAATTGAGAACGGCGAGAAGCATTACCCCGACGTCTGCCGCGGTCGCCGCAAAGATAGGCAACGGCAACGCGATACCCAACGCCATGAATACGATTTTAACGGATATCGCCGCGATAATGTTTATTCTTACCGTTCTCAATATCCTTTTCGATCTCTTTATGGCGTAAGGAATTTTCATAACGTTATCGTCGGATATAACGACGTCGGCGCAATCTATCGCGGCTTCGCTTCCCAAAGCCCCCATGGCAACCCCGACATCGGCTACGGCGATAGACGGCGAATCGTTTACCCCGTCCCCGCAATACAGCGTCTTTCCCTTGGATCTTTTCATTATTTCCGAAAGTTTGCCGACCTTTTCGTCGGGCAACAGTTCCGAGTAAACTTCCGTTATCCCGACGCGTTTTCCGACTGAATCCGCGATCTCTTTTTTATCCCCGCTTATAACGGCTACGTTCTTCACCGAAACGCGACCGAGTGCTTTTACGAGCTCTTTTGCCTGCGGTTTTATCTCGTCGGAAAAAAGTATGCGACCTATCAGCCTTTCTCCTTCCGCTACGAATATCGCGGTGTTTTCGGCGATTTCGCCGCAATTTACCGCCACGCCGTTTTCGGTAAGGAAACTTTCACTCCCGACGAGAAACTTCTTTCCCCCGATAACGCCTTCCATACCTTTCCCCGCATATTCCTTGACGTTATCCGCAGAAAGAGTTTGTAATGGGTTTTTGCTCGCCAGAGACTTTGCCAAGGGGTGGGACGATAAAATCTCCAAAGACGCCGCAAAATTAAGTATCTCCTTTTCGTCGTATTCGGAATAAGAATTTATCTCCGAGACGGCAAAATTTCCCGTGGTAAGAGTTCCCGTCTTATCCAGAACCACGGTGTCGGTTTCGGCAAGCGTTTCGATAAAATTGCCGCCCTTAACCAGCACGCCGTTTTTCGCAAGCGACCCTATGCCGATAAAAAACCCCAAAGGCACGGAAATGACCAGGGCGCAGGGACAGGCGACTATGAGAAAAGTAAGCGCCTTATATATCCATTTGCCGAAATCGTACCCGTCGAAAAGCGGCGGAACAAGTGCGACCAAAAGGCTTAACCCCACTACGCACGGCGTATAAATTTTAGCAAAGGAAGTTATGAATTTCTGGCTTTTCGCCTTTCTCTCCGCAGCCTCTTCCACCATGGCTATTATTCTCTCCGCCGCGCTGTCTTTATACGCTTTCGTCGTTTTAATTACGAAAGCGTTTCCCGTATTTATCGCGCCGCCGAACACGTTATCGCCTTTTTTCAGAACGTAAAGCCTGCTCTCTCCCGTAACGTCTCTCATATCGGTTTCCGCCGTATCGTCCGAAAGTATTCCGTCGATAGGCACTCTTTCGCCTTTCTTTACGAGAATATAACTGCCTATCGGAACGTCTTCCGGCGACACTTCTTTTATTTCTTCTCCGCAAATAAGATTCGCCGTCGCAACTTTAAGTTTCGCAAGCCCCGCTATTTTTTCCTTCGACCCGTCGGTCGCTACGTCTTCCAGAAATTCCCCCAAATTATAGAGTATCATTATGATAACGCCTTCAAAATACTCCCCCAAGGCAAACGCCACCGCCGACGCCGTTACCATAAGCGTGTTCTCGTCGAAAAACTCCCCGTGCGCTACGTTTTTAACGCACTTCCACGCCGTTTCGTAGCCGCAAACGACAACGGCAGCTATAAACAGCGCAAGTTTTATCGCGCCGTCTTGTACGAAAAATAGCGCGGCTACGGTCAGAACCGCGCTTAAAATAAGTTTTAGTAGCGGGAATACCCTGTTTTCTCTTTCTTCTTCACACCCGCACGGTGCGACCGCACCGCAAGCATTGCAATTACACTCTTTCATTTTTTGCCTTTTACAATATTATGATATACTAATATATTTTCCGAATTAAAAAGGCAAAAGTTTGCCTTTTTGATTTTATCGCGTATTATTTTTATCCCGCCTTATCGCCGTTTTAACAGTGCCTGTGTTGTATCGCCATGTTTATTATGCTTACGACGTGTTCGTCGCTTAAAGAATACAGTACCTGATTGCCGTCTTTTCTGGATTTTACGAGATTGCCGTCTTTCAATTTTCTTAAATGTTGCGATACCGCCGATTGCTTGCCGCCTATCGTTTCGCAGATGCGGTAAACGCAGAGTTCCCCTTCCTTTAACGCAAGCAATATTTTCATACGGCTTACGTCGCCGAGCAAAGAAAACATTTTACTCATATCTTCCACCGCCCGAAGGTATTCGGGCGAAGTTTCGAGTTTACGCTTAATCTCCGCATGCTTTCCGGTAAAACAGGAACAATCTTCCATTTTTCCCACCTATATTAGCGTTTGCTAATATTATGGTAGCACCGTCAAAAAGAAAAGTCAAGCGTTTTTACAGCAAAATACAAAGAACTCCGCCTTTATTTTCGTTGACTATGCGGGTAACGGTCTTGCGCAGTTTATTCTGCGCGTCTTTGGGCATGGAATTTATTTTCCCCGCAAGCCCTTCGTTCATAAGGTCGTGAAGGGATTTTCCGAACATGTTCGTTTCCCATATTCCCGACGGATTATCCTGAAATTTATTCATAATGAAGTTGATGAGATCTTCGCCCTGTTTTTCCGTGCCGACTATGGGCGAAACTTCGGTCGCGACGTCTATTTTCATTATGTGCAAGCTCGGTGCGGACGCTTTGAGTTTTACTCCGAATTTACCGCCCTGTTTTACCAAAACGGGCTCTTCGAGATCCATCTCGGCTATCGAAGGAAGGACTACGCCGTAGCCGTCTTCTTCCGCGCTCGACAGCGCGTCTTTTATCTTCGCGAACTTGCGTTTGTTTTCCGCAAAGCCTTTTATGAAACTTATAAGTTCGTAGTCGTCGTTTATGGTTTCTTCGCACTCTTCGGACAGAACCTTATAGAAAACGCCGTCCTTTACTTTCACCGAATATCTGCCGACGCCCACTCCCAGATCGAGTTCGCCGAGTTCCACGCCCTCGTAGTCTTCGTCTTCCCCGTAGAGTTCCGTCATTACTGCGAAATCTTTCATTTTGAACATTCTTTCGGAAGATTTTTTCACGTCTTCCAAAAGTTTCGCTATTATCTTGCTGTCGGAAGGTAGCGCCTGCATCCATTTCGGCATTTCAATATTGAAAGAAGACATCGGGAATTCCATAAGCACTTTTTCCATAATATCGCTTATGTCGTCCGCGGTCATATGAAGAACGTCCGTACACACGACCGAAACGCCGTATTTTGATTCCAACTTATTTTTAAGTTCCAGCGCGTCTTCCCCGTCGGGCGTTTTGCTGTTTAACACGATAATAAAAGGTTTATTCTGCGCTTTGAGTTTCTTAACGACCTTTTCTTCCGCCGAAACGTAGTTCGCCCTTGTTATTTCGCCGAAACTGCCGTCGGTGGTTACTACTATCCCTATCGTGGAATATTCTTCTATCACCTTTTCCGTGCCTATTTCCGCGGCGCGCTCGAAAGTTATCTCCTTATCGTCCCACGGGGTTTTTACGAGTCTTTTTACGCCGTTTTCTTCCGCGCCCGTCGCGCCGTCTACGAGATACCCCACGCAATCTATAAGTCTGACGTTTGCCGAAACCTTATTTTTAAACTGCACCTTTACGCCGCCCGACGGAATAAATTTCGGCTGCGTCGTCATTATTGCCTTGCCGTCCGCAGATTGCGGCATTTCGTCGCCGGTTATCTGCTTTTGCAGTTTGTTGCTTATATTGGGTAAAATGAAATTTTCGACGAATTTAGAAATAAAAGTCGACTTACCCGTTCTCACCGGCCCTACCACACCGATAAATATTTCACCTTCGGTACGACGCGAAATATCGGTATAGATATCGTATTTTTCCATAAAAAAACCTCCCACATATTACACGAATAATATATGAGAGACCTGTTTTATTTATGAAAAAATTTACTTTTCGTCCTTACTTTCTTCTTCTTTTTTCTGCAATTTTTTGGCTCTCGCCTTTACCATCATACTTTTAAACGACGTAGGATGTTCGTCGCCCGCAAGCATACGTTCTATGTTTTTCCTGTGCGCGAACCAGGTAAAGAAACATATCGCCAGTATCAGCATATTCGTAACTACGTGAAAAGTCACGCAAACGCCGTCCACGCCTTTTCCGCCGTACGTTATGAAAAGATATATACTCCCGCTTACCGCCGGCGGAGTTATGGCAATAAAAGAACCCATCGCGCCGAATTCGGTTATATATATAAACACCGCCGCGGCGACCAAAGCCGCTATGGCGACCATTGCCCAACCTACGCCGTGCACCGATTCCGCCACGATAAATACGCCTATCGTGGACGCTATGCCTTTGCCGCCCTTAAACTTAAAGTATATAGGGAAAATATGCCCCAAAACCACCGAAAGCCCGCAAAGGTAAACCGCGAAATCGTGTAGCATAAACACGGAATTTTCGAAATGCTTGCCGCGGAATATAAAAAACGCGATAAGAGTTGGGATCGCGCCTTTACACACATCGAGAAAAAAAGTCAGAAGTCCGAATTTCAGCCCGAAATTCCTGCTCATATTGAGAGTACCGGGGTTGCCGCTGCCCATACTTCTTATGTCGCGCTTCTTCGTTGCCGATATTATAAGCGCCCAGTTTATGCTCCCTATAAGGTATCCGCACACGGCGGTAACGACGAGTAAAAAACTATTCATACTCTTCTTTCTCCCTTATAAAGATATTTATAGGCGTTCCCGAAAAATCGTAGGCTTTACGCAAACAGTTTTCAAGGTATCGCTTATAAGAAAAATGCATAAGTTTCGCGTCGTTTACGAATATCGCAAACGTCGGCGGGAGTTCTCCCGTCTGCGTAACGTAATTTATTTTAAGGCGTTTGCCGTTGAAAGACGGCGGTTCGTTGGCTCTCACACAGTCGAAAATAAGGTCGTTAAGTTGCCCCGTTGGTATGCGCTTTTTGGCGTTTTCAAGTACTTTATCGCAAGCGGAAAGTATCTTTTCCGTCCTTAAACCCGTCTTTGCGGAAATATAAAGGGGCACGAAGTAATCCATGAATTTAAGTTCTTCTTTCAATTCGTCGTTGAATCCGTTTACGGTAAATGCGTCTTTTTCCACCGTGTCCCACTTGTTCATGGCGATAACGGAAGGCTTATTCTGTTCGTGGATATACCCGCAGATTTTAACGTCCTGCTCGGTTATCCCCACCGCCGCGTCTATTAAATACACGCACACGTCGGCCCGTCTTACCGCACCCAAAGCCCTTAACACGCTGTAATATTCGAGATCTTCCGTTACGTTGCTTTTCTTCCTTATACCCGCAGTGTCTATAAGCGTGTACGTCTTGCCGCCGACGGTAAAATCCGTGTCTATCGCGTCCCTCGTAGTGCCCGCTATGTCTGACACAATCGACCTATCTATCCCAAGCAATTTATTGCATAAACTCGATTTTCCCGAATTTGGTTTTCCGACTATCGCAATCTTTACCTTGCCGTCTTCTTCGTCGCCGTTTTCGGCGTCGAAATTCGCCGTTACGGCGTCCAAAAGGTCTCCTATTCCGTTGCCGTGTTCGGCGGAAACGGCGTAAGGCTCGCCGAGTCCCAAGGAATAAAATTCGTATAACTTTTGCGGATCGTAATTTTCGAGTTTGTTTACGGCGACCAGAACGGGTTTCCCCGACTTACGAAGTTTCACCGCTACGTCTTCGTCTGCGGCGGTGAGCCCCGTTTTCGCATCGGTGAAAAGTATTATCACCTGTGCGGTGTCTATGGCGATCTCCGCCTGCTTTTGTATATGCCGCCACATTTCGTCGGTGGATTTGAGTTCCAGCCCGCCGGTATCGACCAAAGTAAAAGCCTTGCCGCACCATTCGGTATCGGCGTAAAGCCTATCCCTCGTTACTCCCGGGAAATTATCCACTATTGAAATTTTTTTGCCGACTACCTTATTGAAAAAGGTGGATTTACCTACGTTCGGCTTGCCGACTATCGCGACCAGCGGTTTACTCACTTTTCGTTCCCGTCTTGTTCCTTAATTTTTCCAGTACGTTTTCAAAATAATCGGGCAAAGGCGCGGTAAAACTCATTTCTTTGCCCGTCGTCGGGTGGATAAATTCGAGTTTTGCGGCGTGCAGAAGTTGCCCGTTAAGTTTAAATTTTCCGTTTTTTACGCCGTATTCGGGATCCCCGACAACGGGATGTCCCATATACTTTGCGTGCACTCTTATCTGGTGAGTCCTGCCCGTTTTGAGCGAAAATTCGCAGAGAGTATAGCCCGATAACCTTTCCTTTACCCGAAACTCGGTTACCGCCTTTCTGCCCGTCTTTTTTACCGCCATTTTGGTGCGGTTCTTTTCATCCCTGCCGATAAAAGTTTCTATCACGCCGCAATCTTTTCCGACGTTTCCTTCCAAAAGCGCAAGGTACGTCCTTTTGCAGGTCTTATCCTGTATCTGTTTCGCAAGCGAAACGTGCGCGTCGTCGTTTTTGGCGACTACTAAAAGCCCCGACGTGTTCTTATCTATTCTGTGGACTATCCCCGGCCTTATCACTCCGTTTATGCCCGACAGATTGTCGAGATAAAACAAAAGCGCGTTGACCAGAGTATCTCCGCAAGTTCCGTTGCCCGCGTGAACGGTGAGTCCCTGCGGCTTATTTATTACCGCAAGGTCTTTATCCTGATACACTATGTCTATCGGAATATCCTTGGGCGTAAGGTCGCTTTTTTTGTCTTCCGGCACGCATAAAACCACTCTGTCGGAAAGTTTAAGGCTTTTGTTCGCCTTCGCTGTTTCGCCGTTTACCGAAACGTTACCGCCCGAACACAGGTTTTTTATGTGCGAACGGGTAAACCCGCTCTTTTCGGTCAGAAAAACGTCAAGCCTTAACGGTTTCGATAAATCGAAAACATATTCAAACATCTTCATTTTCGGTCTTTTCTTCCGTCTTTTCTTCGGGTTTTTTGCGGGATCTCTTTGAAAACGGCGCGCTCTCGTCCATAAAAAGGAAATAAACGACGAGCATTATTATCCCCACCGTAAGGCAGATATCGGCAAAGTTGAAAACCGGAAAAGAATAACTCCCGAAGTCAAATCCTATAAAATCTATAACTTCGCTGTGCAAAAGTCTGTCTATATAATTGCCTACCGTACCGCCTACGACAAACGACAAGGAATAAGTGCACCATTTCTTTTTATGCTTTACCGAAAGCACGAAAAAGAAGACAAACGCCGCAAGCGCGACGGCGGTAAGCACCTTAAAAAACGTTTGTCCCCACTCCTTATCGGAAAGAAAACTGAACGCCGCGCCGGAATTGTACACGCAGGTAAAATAAAAGAAATCTTTTATGACTACCGTATCGCCCTTACTTTCGTGAAGCGCTTTGAAAGCGTACTTCGTTACCTGATCCGTCGCCACGAGAAAAAGTAGCAATACGCAAGGAATAATCATCCCGAAGATTATGCGTTTTCTTCTATCAGCCCCAACTCTTTGCATATATCCTCCAAATGCAGTTCTCCGGGATTTAAAACTTCGTCCATATTGAACCCGCCGTCTTCCGTCGAAGCGATATATTCCGCAATCTTACTCTTCGGATCGAAAGTTTCGGGCGTTTTCGCCCCGACGGCTTTATTTAATTCTTCCACGGTTTTGCGACCGTCGTTTGCGGAAAGCAGTTTTTGCAGTTTACCCCTTAACGATTCCGCGTTTTTAACCACTTCGTACATGGGATATTTTTCCGTCAGATAATCGAAATATTTCGACCATTTATCGAGAAAACTTTCGAGATACTCGGTGCTCAGCGCGAACTGCATATCGGCTTTTTTCTTGGCGTCCGCAAGATATTCTTCGGATTTTTTGACCGCTTCCGCGATAAATTGATCCTTACTCTCGTACGCCGCGAGTTTCTCCGAAATCGCCTTGTTGTCCCTTAAAAGTTCGGCTATCCTGTCCTTTTGCTCGGCAAGTTTTTCTTCGTAACTTGCGGTATAGCCGTCGATAATTTTGCGGACTTCTTCTCGGGCGTACTTCCTTTTTTCAAGTTCCAACTCCCTTCCCCCTAACGGACGACGTCTCCCTTTCGGATATCGTCCAGCATTTCGTTTTTGAGTTCGTACAAAGCGTCCGATAAGTCCACTTTATAGACGTGGGGTTTATCGAGCCGTTTGTATTCGTCCCAGAAACTTGCCATTTCTCTTTCGGCGTACGCCTTTATCTCTTTCAAAGAAGGCGTTTCGTACACTACTTTGCCGCCTATTATAATATCTTTCTGCAACGCTTTGAGTTCGTAATTTTCAAAAGTTATGCTCTTCCAACGCTCCGTCGGGTGCGTGAGTACCAAGGGCTTAGAAGCGTCGACGGGCGGTTCGTCTCTTAAAAATATGAAATCGGCTTCCGCCATGCCCGTAGACTTATCGTACACCCTGTATACGTTTTTGAAACCGGGGTTGGTTATCTTTTCCACGTTTTCAGATATCTTTATCTTGGGAACTATTTTGCCGTTATCGTCTTCCGCGGCGGCGAGTTTATACACCCCGCCGAGTGCGGGCATATCCGCGCTGGTTATGAGTTTAGTTCCCACACCCCAGGAATCTATCTTCGCGCCCTGATTTTTAAGGGAGTTTATGGAATACTCGTCGAGATCGCCCGACGCGCATATCTTGGCTTCGGGAAAGCCCGCTTCGTCGAGCATGACCCGCGCTTTTTTGGAAAGATACGCCAAATCCCCCGAATCCAGCCTTATACCTTTCGGAGAATATCCCTTTTCTTTAAGTTCCCTAAATATCTTTACGGCGTTGGGGATTCCCTGCTTTAAGGTGTCGTAAGTGTCCACTAAAAGCAACGCGTTTTCGGGATACACTTCCGCATACGCCTTAAACGCCGTGTATTCGTCTTTGAAATTCATCACCCAACTGTGGGCGTGCGTCCCCGCGACGGGAATACCGAACATCTTGCCCGCCAGCACGTTGGACGTAGAATCGCACCCGCCTATGACCGCCGCTCTCGCCCCGTATATGCCTGCGTCGGGCGCTTGCGCGCGACGAAGACCGAATTCCATTACGAGATCGTTCTTCGCGGCGTAGCGGATCTTGGCGGCTTTCGTCGCTATAAGTGTCTGAAAGTTTATATTGTTGAGTATAGCCGTTTCAACGAGTTGCGCCTGCATTATGGGCGCTTTTACCGTAAGTATCGGCTCTCCCGGGAAAACCAACGTTCCTTCCGGCACGGCGTACAGATCGCCCGTAAACCTAAAGTCTTTCAAGTACTCCAAAAACTCTTCGGAAAAAATGCCGAGATTCTTTAAGTACTCTATCTCTTCTTCGCCGAATTTTAAGTTGGTCAGATATTCTATCGTTTGCTCTAATCCGCACGCCACCGAATAGGTTATCATCCCGTTCTGACGGAAAAAGACGTCGAAAACCGCAATTTCGTCCTTGCGGTTTTCCCTTAAATAGCCGTTCATCATCGTCAGTTGATAAAGATCGGTGAGCAGCGTTAAATTTCTCTTATCCATTTTTATTTGAAAGATTTTATTTCGGGCAGCGGTTCGGGTTCTTTAGCCGCTTCTTCCGCTTCCTTTTCGGCTTTTCTCTGTTCGTAATTTTTATAGTCTTCCGACTTATTGAGCGCGATATCTTCGGTCTTGTTGCCGCAGACGATTATGCTTATCACGGGGAATATCATCACCGTGACCACCAGAATCACCAACGCCACCCACCAGATAATATACTGCATCGTAACGTAAAAGGACGCAGGACAGATAAGTAACGCGCTTAAAAAGAAATACGCGGGCGATTTTTTCATTATCGCCAGAACGAAATTCAACACCCCGAAGCCCGCAAACAGGCAGAACAAAAAGTTAAGTATAGGGTGCGTCCAGAATCTCCACGGGACGAATATGTCAAGTAGCATCACCGTGAGAGAAGCGAGTAAAATGAAAACTGAAATTATTGCCGATATCGTACGGCTTTTTAATTTTTTCATAACAACCTCCGATTTTAATATAGTATAACACATAAAAAACTTTTTGTAAATATAATTTATATCCGAATACTCCATTATTTATCACCGCGAAAACACATTTGTTGACAAGTCGGTAAATTTATGCTAAAATCAGAAAAAAACTCGGTGCGCTATGATAGGAATAATTATCGCTCTTAAAAAGGAAGCGGAAGGTCTTATAAATAAGATCTCAGATAAAAAAGAACTGACTTTCGGCGGGAAAAGTTTTTACGTCGGAAATTTCGAAGGCAAAAGCGTCGTCGTCGCTATATCGGGCGTGGGAAAGGTCAACGCCGCTATTGCCACGCAGTCGGCGATAGATAATTTTTCGCCGGAATTTATAATAAATTACGGTTCTGCGGGCGGAATAAAAGGCAAGGTCAAAGAACTTTGCTATTACGCGGCGGATAAGTGCTGTCAGTACGATTTCGATTTAAGCGCGATAGATGACGTAAGCGTCGGATATATTCAGGATTACGACACCGTTTACTTTTATCCCGAAACCGACGGGCTCGGATTTCTGGAAAAAAGATCTCTCGCCACTTCCGACAGGTTTACCGAAAAGTCCGCCGATATAGAAACGGTAGAGTCTCTCGGCTGTTCGCTGTTCGATATGGAAGGCGGCGCAATCGCGCAGGTATGCACGGCGAACGATATCCCCTTTTACGTTATAAAAGGCGTTACCGACGTACACGGAAGCGGCACTTCCCCCGACGCGTTCTTTATCAACCTGACAAAGGTATGCGACGGTTTCGACGGCGTCTTAAAAAAGTTTTTCAGCGAAAAAACACATGCATGAGTTTACCGCAAAACTCTCTGAACTGAAAGAAGAAAAAGAAGATTTCAGGGAGTTTTCCGAAAAAATAATCTCCGACACGTCTCTGAAAATAATGGGCGTAAAGATCCCGAAAATACGCGAACTTGCCAAAACCCTTAACTGCGATAAAGCGACGCTTTACGGGTTTTTCGGTGAAACTCACGTCTTTTTGGAAGAACAGTTGTTGCACGGTTTTCTGCTCGCAAGACTTAAAGACGTTAACGAAATATACGCTCTTATCGGGAAATTTTTATCGGGTACGGACAGTTGGGCGGTAACCGACAGCGTTGCCGCCGCTATGAAAATTCTCGCAAAAGATAAGCCCCGCTTGTTGGAAAACGTTAAAGGGTGGCTGTCTTCCGAAAAGCCCTATACGGTAAGGTTTGCCGTAGTAATGCTTTTGGATTATCTCATAAACGACCTTTACGTCGACACGGCGTTAGAACTTGCGTCCGAAATAAAGGACGGGCGCTACTACGTCGATATGGCGGTAGCGTGGCTGTACAGCGTCGCGCTCGTAAAGTTTTACGATAAAACTGTGCCGATACTCGAAAGAAAAACCCTGCCCCGCTTTATTCAAAATAAAGCGATAAGCAAGGCGACCGACAGTTTCAGAATAACGAAAGACAAAAAAGAATATCTTAAAACGCTTAAAACGTAGGATTATAAAACCGCGGGTATCGGAAATTACGATACCCGCGGCTTTGATTTTTATTTTTCCATTATTACTGTGAACGGTCCGTCGTTCACCTGTTCTATTTTCATATCCGCGCCGAACACCCCGTACTTAACGGGCACGGATCTTTCAAGCCCCTTGCCGACGTAAAGGTACAGTTCCTTTGCCTTTTCGGGGTCGCCCGCCTGCGTGAACGAAGGACGGTTGCCGTGCGAAGAGTCGGCAAAAAGGGTGAACTGGGAAACGAGAAGTATTTCTCCCCCGACGTCTATAATCGACCTGTTCGTCTTGCCGTTTTCGTCTTCGAATATGCGAAGGAGCGGCAATTTTTTTATAAAGTATTCCGCTTCCGCCGTCCCGTCGGTACGGGAAACTCCCAAAAACACCACGAGCCCGCGGTTGATTTCGGAAACGGTCTTACCGTCTACTTTTAAGTTTGCCCTTAATACTCTCTGAACTACCGCTTTCATATTTATCACCTTTACGCACATTATACCACGTCTTAAAAAGATTGACAAGTTTTTGCTTTGACTGTATAATTATTGATATGATTATACACGGTCTTGAAAAACTTTCTCTGGTGGATTTCGACGGGCACGTCGCCGCCACGGTGTTTACGGGAAATTGCAATTTCAGATGCGGTTTCTGCCACAATTCGGCACTCGTGCTTTCCGCCGATTCTTTGCCCGTTATCCCCGAAGAAGAAATTTTAAGTTATCTCGAAAAGAGAAAAGGTATTCTGGACGGGCTTTGTATCACCGGCGGCGAACCCACTTTAAATAAGGACCTGCCGCAGTTTATCGAAAAGGTAAAAAAGTTAGGCTACCCCGTGAAACTCGACACCAACGGCACCAGCCCCGAAACGGTGATAACGCTTACGGAAAACGGGCTTTGTGACTACTTTGCCGTGGATATAAAAAACGACAGGGAAAATTACGCGAAAACCATAGGTTTCGATAAATACGACCTGTCTAAAATAGAAAAAACGGTGGCGTTTTTACTTAAAGGGACTGTTTCCTACGAGTTTCGCACCACGCTTATAGCGGAATATCACGACGAAGAAAATATCCGAAAGATAGGCGACTGGATATGCGGCGCGCAAAAATATTTTATGCAGAAATTCAAAAACGGTGAAAACTGCATATCGCGGGATCTTACCGAAGTGCCGCTTGAAAAAGCCCGAAAATTCAAAGAAATAATTTCGCCAAAAGTAGGCTTTTGCGATTTAAGGGGTTACGAGTGATCGTAACCCCCTTTTTTATTGTGCCGCAAGCCGTTGTTTTTCGTACTGCAAGGTGTACAGGTCGTAATACCTTCCCTTTTTGCCTATCAGGTCGAAGTGGTTGCCTTCTTCCACTATCTCCCCGTGCGAAAGCACTATTATCTTATCGGCATGCTGTACGGTAGAAAGCCTGTGCGCCACGATAAGCATAGTTCCCACGTTCATCATTTTTTCCAGCGAATTCTGTATAAGGAGTTCGGTCTCCGCGTCTATGTTCGCCGTTGCCTCGTCCAAAATCATTACTTCGGGACGGTGTATTATCATACGCGCAAAGGATAAAAGTTGCCTTTGCCCTGCGGAAAAATTATTGCTGCGCTCCCGCACTTCTTCGTATATACCGTGTTCTAACTCTCCTATGAACTTGTCGGCGTTTACGAAACGGCAGGCTTCCATTACTTCTTCGTCGGTCTTGTCTTCGTAAAGGACTATGTTGCTTCTCACCGTTCCCGCAAACAGGAAAACGTCCTGCATCATCTGTCCGAAATGCCTTCTTAAAGACGATATCTTTATCTTTTTTATGTCTATCCCGTCTATGAGTATCCGACCTTTCTGTATATCGTAATTACGGCATATAAGCGAAAGTATCGTGCTTTTACCCGACCCCGTAGCCCCTACGAAAGCGACGGTATCCCCCGCGTTCACCTTAAATGAAACGCCTTTTAACACCCACTCGTCTTCGACGTACTTAAACCAGACGTCTTCAAACTCTATATTGCCTTCTATTCTGTCTACGTCGATAGCGTCGGGCTCGTCCACGACTGCCGGCACGACGTCTAATATCGTAAATATCTTTTCCGCGGAAGCGAACGCCGATTGCAGGACGTTGAATTGCTCGGCAAGGTTCTGTATAGGGTTAAAAAATTTGGTGGTGAACATGTAAAACGACACTATAACGCCGCCGGTTATGGTGCTTCCCATAAAACTGCCGCCGCCCAAGTACCCCTTGCCGCCGAGATAGAAAAGACACAGTACCGACGCGATATATAGCATATACACCGACGGACGGAAGGTGCTGAATACGAATATCTCTTCCATCTTCGCCTTTGCAGACTTATCGTTGCGCTCGTCGAAATCCTTTATTTTGCGTTCGGTACGGTTAAATATCTGGGTAAGTTTCATGCCCGAAAGGTTTTCCGCCAAAAACACGTTTATCCCCGTCGTAGCGTCTTTCACTTTACGGAAGGCACGGCGGGAAAACTTTCTGAATATCACCGTAAACAGCACGATAAAGGGCACGAAACACAGTATCATAAGGGTGAGTTCCAGATTTAACGCCAGCATAGCCGCAAGCACGCCGAAAATTACCAGAAAGTTCTGCACGAGATTTATTATAACGTTTGTGAACATACGAGACAACGAGTTCGTGTCGTTGGTAACGCGGGTAACCAGCGTTCCTACGGGTATCAAGTGCAGTTGTGCGTGCGAAAGGCTTTCTATATGCTTAAAAAGATCGCTCCGTATCTCGGAAATTATCTTCTGCCCAGTTTTTTGCAACAATATCGCCTGGATATACGTGCCGGCTACGGAAACGACGAGTATCCCCGCATAAATCCCGACCTTTTTAAATAGTTCGCCGAGTTCGAAGGAATCTTTGATAAGTTCTTCGGTTTCGCCCACGATTATCGGCGACAGTATATCGTAAGTGATAGCAAGGAGCATAAGGAAAAACGCCAGAAGAAAATTCTTCCAGTACGGCTTTGCGTACTTAAAAAGCCTGCGGATTATCTCGGAATCCTTCATGTGCCGTTCGAATCCGAAAACTTCCTTTTTGTCTTTCACCGACAGAAAAGCAACGAGAAACACCAAGGAAAACACGCCGATTATCGCGCCCGAAACAAGTAACGGATAATATTCACGCATACTACGCGTCCTCCTTTTCTTCGAGTTTCTGTAAAGCGACGATATTCGCGTAGTCCGGACAGCGTGCCAAAAGTTCTTTATGCGTGCCGACGTCGGCTACTTCTCCGTGTTTTAAGAAAATTATCTTGTCCATGTTTTCCACGGTGGATATCCTGTGCGCTATAAGTATCGTGGTTTTGTTCTTTCTGTTTCTTTCGAGATTGTCTAAAATCGTCTTTTCCGTTTCGGTGTCCACGGCGGAAACCGAATCGTCCATAATAAGTATCGCCGCGTTTTTCATAAACGCGCGCGCCATCGATATTCTCTGTTTCTGCCCGCCCGAAACGGTAACTCCCCTTTCTCCAAGAACCGTTTTATACCCGTCGGTAAACTCTTCTATATCGCGTGCGACACAGGCGTTTTCCGCCGCCGCCATGACCTTTTCCGTATCGACTTCGGATGCGAAAGAGATATTTTCTTCTATGGTATCGGAAAACAGGAAATTATCCTGCGGAACGTACGCCACGTTGCGCCGAAGCGACTCTATCGTTACGTCGTTCACGTCTTTGCCGTCTATAAAAAGACAGCCCCTTTTTACGTTGTAAACCCTTAATATAAGGTCTGCGACGGTGGTTTTGCCCGCGCCTATTCTGCCGACAAGCCCCACGCGTTCGCCCGCTTCCACTGTGAAAGAAACGTTTTTCAGCACGTCCCTGTTGCCCGCGGGATACCTGAAAGTAAGGTTTTTAAACTCTATTCTCCCCGCGACTTCGCCGATATCTTCCGCCCCGTATTCGTCTTTTACGTCGACTTTTGCGTCCAGAAGTTCGGAAATACGGTTGAGCGAAGTCTTTCCGCGCGAGTGCATATCCACGAGTTCGGATATCGCCATAATAGGCCATACTATCGCGGTGAAATAGCCGATAAATTCCAGAAGTGATTCCGCTAAAATGTCGCCCTTATAGACGAGATACCCGCCCACGCCGAGAATAACGCATATAACCGATTCCACGAACAACGTAACCGACACCCGAAGGAGCATAGCCATCTTGACAAAATCGACGTTCGCCGTTTCGTTCTTGTCGTTCAGTTTATTGAAATTCCAGAGTTCCTTGGCTTCCTTTACGAAGGCTTTTATGACCGCTATACCCGAAAAACTTTCCTGCGAAAAGTCGGATATTTCCGAATACACCTGTTGGCGGTAATCCCACTTTTTCATCATGTATTTGTTGAGTATCACACCGATAAACAGCAAAAACACCATAGGTATAAGGCAGAAAAGCGTAAGTAACGGCTGAACTTTCAGCATATTATAAAGAGAAAGTCCGCCGAGCAGTATCGCGTCCAGAAACATCATCAGCCCCCAGCCGAAACACTCTTCCACGGTCTCCAAATCGTTGGTAAATAGCGCCATAAGGTTGCCGACGCGGTTCACCTGATAGTAATTTTGCGAAAGTTTACAGGCGTGTTCGAACATTTCCTTTCTTAAATTTTTCTCCGTTCTCACGCTCGCGCCGAAAAAACAGACGCGCCACAAAAATCTTCCGATTATCATGGCGATCATAACGATAAAAATGGGCGCGCAAATCTTATCGAGAAGCGTGTCGAGATTAAACTCCACCGTTCCCGCTTCGTCGATATAGCCGGTGTTTATCCCGAGCAATAACGCCTTGTATATTTTGGGTATTTCGAGTTGAAAGTAATCCACCGTAATAAGTGACAAAAGTCCGAACAGCAGCAGCGCGAAATACCGCATGTAATACTTGTTAACGTGTTTTCCGAATATCATGATTTTTCTTTCGTTGTCCCCGATATCTTCATTGTAATTTATCCGCAGACTTTTTGTCAACGAAAAACAAATAGAAAAAAGGCGCGCCGAGAAAGAAAATCACCTGCGGGAACGTTTTTCGTTCCCGCAGGTGATTCGGATAAAAAGGCTGTGCCTTTCGCTGGTGCGAGTAGCAGGACTTGTAAGGAGCAAACGAAAGTTTGCGACGGAACAGCGATTGCTACCGCTACAAGCGGTCAATCGCGTCCATATTTCATTATCCCGGATAGGACACCCGAAAGGCACGCCGACAAATAAAATCACCTGCGTGAACGTTTTTCGTTCAAGCAGGTGATTCGGATAAAAAGGCTGTGCCTTTCGCTGGTGCGAGAAGAGAAATGTAAATTGAATTATTATTGCACCTTAATTTTTTTATTTATTTTAACATATAAAATCGTAAAAAACAAATAATTCTAAAAAATATTATATCTTATTCCTTAATTTTTTGCCCGTTCGGCTGTTCACTTTGCCATAGGTCAGCGGGAGTATCAAGGATAAAAAACTTTTTAGGCTTACCAAGTAAAGGTAAGCCTTTTATTTTTGCCTAAAAACTTTTTTATTGTTCCCTTGATTCTCCCAAGTAAAAATATAAATCTTCTTAAATCCATTTCGCCCTATGGCGCGTTTCCTTGTGCCTTCGGGCAAAAAAATTTAAGGAGATTTTATTATGAATTTCAAATGTAAAACCTATGCTTGTGATGAAATAATCACTATAAACAACGTTAAAGAGTTAAGTGAATATCTAACAGTTAACTGCGTTAAGTCTTTTATGCGGTTCTCTCGTTCGGATTTCTACTTTAACCTTTATGATAACTTATTCAGAGATATACGTTGTAAAAATAATTACCGTTATATCTTTTCTTCCGCTTACGATATAGTTATGGACGCTTACTGCTTTTTATACTCTCATTTAGGTAAAAGATTAAACGATATAACGAAAGCATCTAAATACGGAGTATTGAAAGAAATGACGATACTTAGCGGGTGTATGTTTATATTATCTAAACATATACGACAAGACTTCTTTTCTTACCATTGTAAAGACATAGATATATGCAGAAAGTCAGATCTGCGTATAAACGATATTTACGATTATTCCGAACAAGAGTGGCTTAAAGTTGACGAAACGATAGAGAAACTTGAACTTAACGAAAACGAACGGAAGACTCTTGACTGTCTTTTAGATGGTAAATCTTTATCCGAAACGGCAAGGACTATATCATGCGGGGTATCCACCGTATTTGACCGCCGCGCTAAACTACAAGAGAAATATTTAAGTCTAATGCATAATTAGTTCTTCTAAAATCTTTTATTGAGTTTTGTGTTGTCGATAGTGTCTTTTTAAATAAATTAAACTATTTTTTAGAAAAATCATTTGTTTTTCGCGCGGTAGTAGGCTTGCACGCTGTTGAAACCTGCGCAGAAAAGAAGCGTCGTTATCTTTTGAGTTCTATCTGCGGCGAGTTCCCTTTCGATGAAATCGAGCCGAAGCGAATTCACGTATGAAGGAAAACCCTTTTTCATATACTTATGAAAAGTTCTCGATAAATGTTCTTTCGAATATCCGGTTTTTTTCGCGAGATCTGAAAGCGACACATCGCCTGTGAAATTTTCCTGCGCATAGCCGAGTATTTTTTTTATAAGCGAAACGTCCCCGCTTTCTTCTCCTTCCGAAAAGCCGAAAAATAACTCTATATATGAAAAAAGCAGTCCAAATGCGGCTTCGGTCACATTGTCGTTTTGAGAGCAGAGATGTTCGTAGCATATGCCGAGAAGAATCTCACAAAGATTTTCGTCTCTTACCGTTCTTTTCGCTATTTTCTTTTTGCCTTTCTTTTTTTTATATTCGTTCAAAAATTTCGGCGGAATTATAAGCGTGTAATTTTCGTCTTTTTCGTCTTGTCTGTTTTCATAGGAGTGTATATCGTAACTGTCTATAAAAATAACAGTATTTTCTCCGACGTTAAATTTTTCGCCGTTTATCGTAATATCGTATCCGCCTTTTTTCGAAATGAATATTTCCACGTTTTCGTGGAAATGCGGGGGGAATGTTTTGTTACCGCCTTTTACGACGGCAAAATCTGTCCGTTCTTCCTGCCACTTTTCATAAAATGCTTTCATTTTTCTTCGTCTTTCCCGTTTCCATAAGAGATTTAATTATATTTTAGTCAATAAACGAGAACAAATCAAGCGTTTTTATAGTAGTTTTATCAAAAAATTGTATTATAATATATATATGGATAAAATATAGAAATAAAATTTCTGTTTTTTAAAAATAATTTTTCAGAAAGAAAAAGGAGAAATTCAATGAAATGTGATTTTAAAAAACTCACTCTTGAAGAGAAGATAGCGTTTCTTACGGGCGCAGACGCCTGGCGCACTTCTTCCGCGAATGGTAAATTCCATCAGGTTTTTATGTCGGACGGACCTAACGGCCTTCGCATGCAAAATGACGATGGTTCGACAAAAATATCAACGGCAATGCCTACGTTGTCATTAGTTGCGCAGACTTGGGATAAAGAACTCGCGTATCTTGACGGCGAAACGATAGCGAACGACTGCATCGAGAACGGCGCGGATATCCTTCTCGCCCCCGGTGTAAATATAAAAAGAACGCCGCTAAATGGCAGAAATTTCGAGTATCTCTCGGAAGATCCCTATCTTGCGGGCGTTATGGCAAGAGAATATATAAAAGGCGTTCAAAGTAAAGGCGTGGGAACGAGCCTTAAACATTACTGCGGGAATAATCGTGAAATGCACAGGTTTACGCAGACGAGTGAGATAGACGAAAGGGCTCTAAACGAGTTATATCTTCGTCCGTTTGAGATAGCCCTAGAAGCGGAGCCGTGGACGGTAATGTGCGCCTATAATCCCGTTAACGGTGTTTTTGCGTCCGAAAACAGACAACTTCTGTATGATATTCTGCGAAAGAAATTCGGTTATAAAGGGCTCGTCGTTTCTGACTGGGGCGCGGTGCATAGTCCGTATAAAGCGGTGCGTGCCACGCTTGACTTGTGCATGCCGTGCGACGAAAGATATGCCGAGAACTTAAAGATGGCGCTCGAAAAAGGCTATATTACCGAAGAAGATATCGACTTTTGTGTTGGCAATATCTTAAACCTTATAGAAAAGACAAAAAACGCGAAAAAGAAGATAAACTACACGAAGGGAGATCGACACGCTAACGCCTTAAAAATAGCGAAAGGCGGTATGGTGCTTCTAAAAAACGAAGACGGTATCCTGCCCCTTAAAGATGGCGGGCAGTATCTCGTCGCGGGCGGACTTTCTAAAGAGCCTATTCTCGGTGGCGGCGGATCGGCTTTCGTTCAAACAGATTATAAGCAGACACCTCTCGCTCATCTTCTGAAAGACAAACTTCCGAAAGCGGAAGTGGAATATTCTGGTGAACCGTGTAGAAGTCGGGGCGACTGTAACCGCGTTGACGTGCAGGGGGCGAAGAAATCGTATATCAAGGCATTCGGGAAAGACGCGGTGATAATAATTGTAGGCGACGCGCACGAGAGCGAATCATACGACCGAGTTTCGATAAAACTCGATCCCGAATACGTCACTGCGATAAAAGCGATGGCGCGCGTCAACGAAAACGTCGTCGTACTTCTTAACGCAGGCAGTGCGGTGGACGTGAGTGAATGGATAGACGATGTCAAAGCGTTATTGTTGGTAGGATATGCGGGCGAAGCGGCAAATGAAGCGACAGCTTCCGTGCTTACTGGCGAAACTAATCCGAGCGGAAAACTCACCGAAACTTTCCCGATAAAACTCGAAGACACGTTTACCGGGTCGGAAACGGGTGACGGATTTTCCGAGTGGTATAACGACGGAGTGTTCGTAGGATACAGGTATTATGAAAGATACGGAATAGACGTAATGTTTCCGTTCGGCTACGGATTATCCTATTCCGAATTCCGCTACGATAATCTTAAAGTAGAAAAAAAAGGGTACTGTGACTTTATTGTTTCTTATGATATAACCAACATTTCAGAAAAAGATGGTGCAGAAATATCGCAAGTTTACGTCCGTGACGTTTTCGCTATGGTAGTCCGTCCCGAAAAAGAACTGAAAGGTTTTGAAAAAACATATCTTAAAGCGGGTGAAACAAAGAGAGTATCGGTCGATCTCGATTTTCGCTCGTTCGCTTACTACAGCACGGCTTATTCAAAATGGCATGTGGAGAACGGATTGTTTGAGATACTCGTGGGCTCGGCTTCAGACGATATACGTCTTTCCTTGTGCGTCGATATAGAACTTCCCGACGATACGCAGCAATCGCAGTATTAATACGGCTCAAAACAAAAGCGCTATGTTTTTGGACAAATCGTCCTGAAAACACGGCGCTTTTATTTTATGATTTTTTTGCTGTTATTGCCGATTTTTTTCCTTTATTTATTTTCTTTGTTACCACAACATAGGAAATAAAGACGAAAAAATCGTAAAACTTTCGATAATAATGTGGTCACGATTTTTTATTATATTTTTTTCGGTATTGAAAAGGTGTCATATCGTGTCGTTCTTTGAATAATTTATTGAAATGAGATATCGAATCGAAATAAAGGCTCATGGCTATAAAAAAGTGTTTGAATGTAAGTTTTGACTCCTTTAATTTGTTTTACTTTTGTATTGCAATACCCTTTACTGGGTTTTAACTTTTGTCGTTATACGATTTCATTTTATTTTAAATTATTACACTTTGATTTAACGCTTAAGCTCAATCAACACGAATACGTCAAAAAACAAGCAGATAAAGAACAAGGTTTTCATAATTATTTAAAAACAGTTTTCCCGTAAACCTTTGCAAGTCCGCTGTCCTTCCCCCATTAACGACTCTACCTTTATTATATACTCTTAAAAATTTTCTTCTTCAAGCATAGCGCAAAGACAATGATATATAGGTAAATGCAATTCCTGCACTTTATACGTTTCGGTTTCGGGTACTCGTATCGTTATATCGGATATTTTACTCAACTTACTTTCCTTGTGCCCCGTAAGCGAAACCACCTTTACACCCATCGCTATTGCCGTTATCGCCGCAAGAACACAGTTTTCGGAATTCCCCGACGTAGATATTGTAAGCAAAACGTCGCCGCTGTCCGCAAGTCCGTATAATTGCTGCGCAAACACTACGCTCGGATTTTTATCGTTTGAAAATGCCGTTGTAAGCGATAAATGCGACGTAAGCGAAATAGCCCTTAAACTCCCTTCTAACGTTCCCGCAAGAATTTGACCTTCCGCTCCATATTCTTTTAATTTTTCATAAACGTCCTTTCTTATAGCGCGGGGTTTTTTAAATTTTTTCATAAGTTCGCCGACGATATGCTCGCTATCCGCCGCGCTTCCGCCGTTTCCGCATATCAAAAGTTTTCCGTTATGCTTATAACTTCCGTCTATATATTCAAACGATTTTAAAATATTATCTCTTTCGCATTTTAATAAGGGATAACGGCTTATTAGTTCTTCTAAAATCTTTATCGTGGTTTCTTTCATATTAAAAATCTCCTTGCGCTATCGACAGCGCGGCGTAGTCGCCTATATTTTCTTTAAGTCCTGCGGGCAATATCTCTACCTTTTCAAGACTGAAAGGCAAACACTCTTTTCGCATTACTTTTATAGCGTACGGATATAATAAATCGTGCGACCGCATATATACCCCGCCTATAACAATTCTTTCGGGGTTAATGACGTCAACAAGAATACTTAACGCCCGACCAAGCATTTCACCGCTTTTTTTATATACCGCTTTGCAGAACGCGTTGTCCTTTCTCGCCTGTTCCGCTATCGTCTTCGCGGTTATATCTTTTCCGACGACTTTTATAAACTCGTCAAAACTTTCTTTGTGCCTTTTTTGCTTTGAAATTATATCGGCAAGGCGCGCTATACCCGATCCGCTGCAATACCCTTCGCAAGAACCTTCTTTATAATATCCCAAAGGTCCTTTGTCAGTAAGCCTTACGTGTCCTATCTCGCCCGCGTTGTCGTTAGTTCCCGAATACAGTTTGCCGTTTAATATTAGCCCCGCGCCGAAACCCGTGCCGAAAGTCAGAAAAACCATATTCTCCGCACCTTTACCCGCGCCGAATTTCCACTCCGCGACCGCGCACGCGTTGGCGTCGTTCTGTAAATAGGTCTTTATGCCGAATTTTTCTTCAAAATATTTTACTATCTCGATATTATCCCAAAGCGGCAAAGACGGCGGGCGCATTATTATTCCGCGCTTGCTGTCCAAAGGTCCGCCGCAACTTATCCCAATCCCGCTTATTTTATAGGTCTTTAACTGCTTGTCTATAAACGCGGAAAACCGTTCGAGTATCGCCGCGGGCGTATTCTCTGCGGTCAGAAAATACTCTTTTTCTTTTATTTCGGGGACTGCGCCGTTTATCACGCCAAGCGTAGCCGCGCATTTCGTCCCGCCTATATCTAATCCTATATAATATTTCATTTGTTTGTTCAAAATCCTTTATTACTTGATTTTAAGCTGGCATATCAACAAGAGTTATCCTTCCGCACAAATCATTCACGATCACATCCTTATTTGAAATTAAAAATGAAATGTAAATGTATTTTTCCCTTTTTGGGGAATTTCATATTTTTCATCAAGTTCGGGACCGCACGAATTAGAACCGATACCGCGCATAAACAGATCTATACAAACGCAGACAAAATTATTTTTAGGCAATTCGAAATTATGTTTTGTATTATATAATTGTTCCGTCGAATACGGATTCACCGAAAAAGAAAACGGCTTATCGGCTGTCAGATAAAACAACCCGTCAAGATTCAAATACTTACAATTAAAATGACTCCCCGATTCCTGCGGTCTGATATAGCGTTTATCATAATTTTTTTGAGAATTACCCTTATAAAAACCGTATTCCGTGGACAAGTTTTTATCCGAATAACTTTCGCCTTCGCCAAAGCCTATATAAGAAAAATTTTCAAAACTTTTATCAACTAAAAACTCTAACCCGAATCTCGGCAAGTTTTTAACGTAATCGGCAATCCGATACTCAATGTCAACCGTTAAAACGTTGCGTTCAACGATATATTTAATTATAAAGTCAACAACGGGTAAACGGCAGTTCGCGCCTAAATATCCTTTGAAATAAAACTCGTTGCCGTTTTTTAAATATTGCATTATCTCGCTTTTGCAGACGGTTAGACCGTATTCGTTTTCCCATCTGTTTAACAGCGTTCTGTCGTTATCTATATACCTTATAATGTTAAACGACATGGGTCTTTTCAATATTTCCTTACCGTCTGCGATCATCGAAGATATACAACCCGAATTTTCATCAACAGCGATCTCTAAACTCTTTGCTTTCCCTGTAATTTGCGGAATACAAATTTCTTTAATATCGTTTTTTAACTTGCCCCCATATACGGATTTCATCTCCAAAGCGCCGGATTTCAATTTTCTGTCCGGTGTAACTAAACCGTCCACGCAAAAATTGCCGTCGTGTTCTTGTTCTTTAAAGTCGCCGCCGTATAAAAATCCTTTTTTGGTTTTAACGGCGTGATCCGCCCACTCCCAGACGAAAGCGCCCATACATTGTTTTTCTTTGTAAATAATTTCCCAGTATTCCGCAAGATCCCCGCAGGAATTTCCCATCGCGTGAGAATATTCGCAAAGCACAAACGGCCTTTTTTCTTTCGGGTTGTCCAGAACGTCTTTTTTTATTTTTTCGATACTCGGATACATCATACTTACCACATCGACGTATTTGCTGAAATAATATTTTCGCTTGGCAAGTTGCAACCCTTCGTAATGAACAGGTCTTGTGTCGTCTCTTTTCCTTATATACTTTGCGCCTTTAAAAAACGATTTCCCGAAACAACTTTCATTTCCCAACGACCATATTATAACGCAAGGCCTGTTTTTATCTCTTTCGACGAGAGAAACATGCCTGTCGTAAATTGCTTTTGAAAAGAACTCGTTTTCCGCAAATTGAAACCAAAATTCGATATTGTTTACGCCTTGCGCACTAAACGCGCCGTGCGTTTCGACGTCGGCTTCGTCCATAACGTATAACCCGTAATAATCGCATAACAAATAAAACTCGGGCATATTAGGATAATGCGAAGTCCTTACGGCGTTTACGTTAAGCGACTTCATCAAGCGCAAGTCTTTTACGATATTTTCAAGGGAAACCGTGGCACCTGTTTTAGGGTTAAAATCGTGTCTGTTTACACCCTTTAACTTGATGTTCTCACCGTTTATTTTAAACGTTTCCCCGCAGATTCTTATTTCCCTGAAACCTACTTTTTCTATTATTCGTTCACCGAAAGCACAGATTTCCAAAGTATATAAATACGGGTTTTCGGCAGACCATAATTTAACGCCGTTTACAACGATCTCTCTATTTTCATTTGAACGAACTACTAAACTTTTTCGGTTGAATTTAATATTTATATCAACGCTGCTTTCATTGTGAAAATAAAGTTTTCCGACCGTACCGTCTATTGTGGTTTTTACCGAAAAATCTCTTACGTGTTTTTTAGGTCTGATAAGTATATAAACGCTTCTGAAAATACCTGAAAACCTAAATTTATCTTGGCACTCCAAATACGACGACACGCACCATTTAAGCACTATTACGTCGATAACGTTTTCGCCGTCCTTTATTAAGTCCGTTACGTCGAATTCGCTTGTGGCGTGCGATATTTGAGAATAACCCTTATATTTACCGTTTATATAAAGATAAAACGCGCTGTCCACGCCTTCGAAATTTATATAATAAACTTCGTTCTCTTTTTTGTCGATATAGAAATTACGACGGTAGTGCCAGCAAGGATTGTTTTTCGGAACATTAGGCACGTTTACGGGAAAAGGATATCTGCAATTTATATATTGAATTTTATCGAATCCGTGCAACTGCACGCAAGACGGTACGGGTATTTTACAAGACAATTCTTCATTGATACGCACCGAACCCACGTTTTCGTGTTGACGTATATCCCATACCCCGTCAAGCGATAAAAATTGTGAACTCGAAGTCCTGTCAACAATGCCGAACTTATATTTTATCCTGTCCGTTTCGGCAAAAGGTATATAATAACTTCTCTGTTTTTCAACGCCTATCCTGTCGAATTTTTTGTAATTTTCCAAAATATCGTTATTCATATCGTTTTATCCCGTATCCGTACAAAATTCGGTTCTTATTTTACCACGCAAAGCGATTTTATTAAGGTTTCGCTTTTTACTTTACCTATTAAACCGTCTTACATATCGAACACTATAACGTTTCCGCTTTTTTCGTTACAGACAATCATTTGTCCGTTATAAACGTCAAAATCTCTTGGACTATTCCCAAGACAATCAACTTTTTGTAAAAATTCTATTTTGTCGTCATTTACCGAGTAGTAACAGATTATGCGTATATTTTTATATTTTTAAATTGAAACCACATTTTTGCATACAAGCAGAATATTCTTTCAAAGAAATCCCTTGTATTTTTGAAAAGAAATGATTTGAATACTTTTGTCCATTATATTCCCAAACCATTTCATAACAAATCCTTTCAATGTTATCGGCTTCATATAATTGTTCTAAACCGTTTGCGACAACCGAAACAGCGCCTTGTTTAATTATTTCTCCCGTCATAACATTTTTCAAAGCATATTCAACATTAATGCTTTCGTTCGTATCATTTACAATACGCATAAAAACCTTAGAATCGCTTTCGTCCATCATTAAGCAGCAATACTGCTGACTTTTCTTAACGAAATAATATGCGAGTTTCTTTTTGAAATAATAATCCACAACAGAATCGGACAGTTGCGGCCAGCCGTCAAGCAAGTTCCACCACATAATCCCGAATTTTCTGCCTTTATTTATTCTCATCCTTTCAATAAAGTATTTTAGAGCCTCGGCTTCTGTTATTTGACTTGCCAAAACCGTATCATCCAAAGAATCCATACTTTCCCCGAACATATCTACGATTGGATTCAAATTCAAGCCTACCCTGAATTTATAATAAGAATTTTCAGTTGTCGGACTTGAAATATGGACCAAATAATCATTACCCCAGAAATTATTCAATTCATCTTCTTTAATAAATTTTCGCAATGAATCAACGGAAGGTATACCCATATATCCTATTTCACTTATAAAAACAGCGTTGCATGTTCTGTAATAATCACTTTTGTAAAAGTTTCTCGGACCCCAGCAATGGTCTTCCGAAATCTCCTTGCCTGACTTGTACGCCTCTTCGTCCAAAAATGGAGAAGACGCAATGTATTCTCTTGCAGGATCATTTGCATATAGTATCTCCGGCAACGTCTTTCGCGTTAACCTATTATTGTTCGGATTAAAAAGAGTTCCATTACCAAAACTGGTAAAGCAGTCACACTCATTATCCCCCGACCATAATGCCAACGAAGGATGATTTCTAAGCCTAATAACAACTTGCTCGGCTTCTTTTGCGAAATTTGCATTAAATTCGTCAGTTTGCGGATAACCGGCACAAGCCATCATAAAATCTTGCCAAACTAATATACCGTGTTCGTCGCAAAATTCGTAAAATTTATCCGATTCGTAAAACCCGCCACCCCATACTCTGACCATATTACAGCCTACATCGTCAAGTAGCGATAATGCTTTATCTAATCTTTCGTCGCATTTGGAACAAAGTGCGTCAACAGGTACCCAATTCGTTCCCATTATAAATGTTTCTCGTCCGTTTATCTTGAATACAAATCTCCCGGATAATGCGTCACAAACACTCGTTCTTTCAAGTTTAATTATTCTTACACCTATTTTCTGTTCGCTAACATCAACAACCTGTCCGTCATAAAGCAAAGTAATTTTAACGGTATATAAGTTAGGCTTACCGAAATTCTTAACGTCCCAGTTTTTGCAATTGTCTATTGTTATGTGAGTTCTGAAAAGATTAGACCACAATCTGTCTTCAACGCAAAAACAACTCTCTTCACAATTGCCTTCTATTTTTACCGAATACTTTTTGTAGTCGTCTCTGTTAAGTGTAAAAGCACAATTAACAATAATAGACGAATAATCTTTTTCGACTTTTTCGGTAATTATATACGTTTCGGTAATTCTATCCTCTTTTACAGACAATATTTTTACTGCGTCAAATATACCCCCAAGCATATTTCTCGGCATAATATCCCAACCGAACGTATAAGCAGGTTTTCTCGCATTAAGCGACGCACCATTATATTTAAGCGAATAACAAACGGGAGAAATTTTACTTTTATTTAAAACAAGCATTGCCGGCAATAAATGTATGACAAGCCTATTCTTTTTTAATAAATAAACTTCTTTTGTGTGCGAAACAAAAGCATTTGCAGTTTCTAATATCTGCTTGCCGTTTAAATATATCTCCGCAAACAAGTCTATTCTATTAAACTGCATAAGGTATTTGCCCGCTTCGGCATCAAACTCCGTATAATAAAATGAGTGTATATCTTCAAAATCCTGTAAAGATAAAACATTTTGAGAAAAATACAATTCATCAGCAGTTTGATAACCTGATACAGTCAAAGCAATATCGTGTGGCAATTTAATCGAAAACTTTGATAATTCCTTCTCTTTTGCTACATTTTCCGCTTTGAAATTAAAATCTTTGTTTTTGCAATATGTAAAATTAAAATACTGTAATTTCATATTTTCTAAACATCCTCTTCCGTGCTAATTTTATCTAAAAATATGTCCATATTCATTTCTTGACATCTCATATTTATATCAAACTCTTTGATATAAGTTTTTAATAATTCAATAACAGTCGAATTGCCGAGTAAATTTATTTCAATCATATTATATAATAATTAATTTATGTCGTCAATTTTTCGCTTTCGGTTAAGGTTTTGCCGTTAAAAAACAAAGTCTTTACTTCATACGGCGAAAATTTTAAGTCGATTTTATTGTCGATTATTCTAAACGCGCATCTTTGACTTTCAGAATAATTATTTATAAGTCTTAAAACGTAACCGACGTTTTCCGACTTTTTAAATGCTTTAAGCACGATATTCGGATTATCCGAATAAATCTGCCCGAAACTTATATCCCCGTCCCCGTGCGGATATGCGTTTATTGTAAAATCCGACGCGGTAAATTCCGCAGCGTTTCTTTCACAATCAACCGCTTTATCTACCGACAATCTGAACGAGAACTCGTGTTTGCTCTGCTCGGCATAGGGAACGAAACGCTCCCACGGCAATAACGGTCTATCTTCAATAGGGTGCGCGCAGTACGCCACGCCGCGCAAAAGTGTTATAAATAACTCGCCGTTTTCAATAGAAAACCCGTAAGTGTTTTTATTGTACAACGACAAAACGTTTTCATCTTCATCGTTTATAGATATAAATCTATGCGAAACATGCTCTTCTCCGTCCTGCGAAAATTTTTCCGTACCGAAAGCCGTTTGCGCCGATACGCCGCTTTTCAATACTGACGGTATTTTTATCTTTAATGCCTTTTCTTTTTCGTTCCATAAAACGTATAAATCGACGTCTATATAAGGCAAGTCTTTGTATATCTTATACGATATTTTTACGAACGAGTTATTCCGCTCGAAATAACTTTCGACTTCTGTATAAACAACTCCGTCCTCGACAATATTTACGGTTTTAAGATTGCCGAATATTTCATTTTTGCTCAAAGTAAAAGGCACGGGATTTCTCCCTACCCGTTTTAAGCCCCAGCCCCAAGGATCTGCTATATCGTCGAACATAACGGATAAAAATGCACCGTCCGATAAATATTCTTTGCCACCTACGACAAAACTTTCAATAAGCCCGCTGTCTTTACCTATTACTACCTTTTTACAAACGTCTTCGAACAATAAATCGCGCATATTATAATCTTTTTTAACAAGCGGGCGTTTCTCTACATAATAGTTGACTTGCGCCATTGTAAACGGTTCGACAACTATTTTACACGCCACCTTTTTCCGTCTGTCGTAGTTTATATTGCTTGATTGCTTAACTATCTGACAAGGTATTTCTTTTCCTTTATATATAGCTTTTATCGCATATTCTTCGGTATCAGAAACAAGTGCGTCTAAAACCAAAAATTCCGACTCTACGACAATTTCTCTCTTATACGGAAACGCATTAAAAGTAAATATCGGAAAACTGTTCTCTTCCACCTTAACGAATTTATTTACTATGCTTATAAAGGCGTCAAAATACATTTCGTCCAGAATTTTAACGGCGTATTTCGCACGATTTACAGAAGAATTTAAACCTTCTACTACACAAGTTCCGGAAAGTATGTCGTGAAACTGTATAAACAGCATTTCTCTTTCCGCTTGACGGAATTTGGCGTGATCATACTTATAACCGTAAAACATATCAACGTAAGCACATAATTTTTCGGTATTAAACAGTTTCCGTTCTAACTCCGAATATGCGGTTTTTATCGCCGAAAGCGAAGAATAACAACCTACAAGACAATGGTCTAACGATTTAGCGTATTCTTTTGTCGGCGTTACGTCGGCAAAATAATTTTCAGGCGTGCTATGTAATATTTCGTAATCTGCATTTTTTATAAGTTCGTTAATCTCTCTAAGGTCTTTTCTCGAAGGATTGCCGCCGTGATTGCCCACGCCCCAAAGCGCTATACCGATTTCTTTATCCGTTTGTTTTGCGACTTTACGTAATATATCCGCTTTTGCAGTCCCCAAACCCGAACAATAAATTGTATCGTCTTCAAAACGGCAGACTTTGATTTTACAGCCGTCAAGCCCTACCCAGTTAAACACGTTGTCAGGAAGAGCAAGCATTTCGGGCATAGGACGACAGACTATATAACTGTCATACCCGCATTTTTTTAATATCTGCACAAGCCCGACGGTATGCCCAAACGAATCAAAATTTATTGCCGTAGTAGGGATAACACCGAATTTTTCCTGAAAATATTTTCTGCCGTATGCGATTTGCCTTACAAAAGCTTCACCCGACGGTATATGACAATCAGGCTGAATATACCATCCGCCCATAATATGCCACTTGCCGAGTTTTACAAGTTCTTTTATTCTTTTGAACAATTTTATATCGTGCTTTTCAATAAATTCGTACAATGCCGCTTCATTATGGCAAAATATATAATCAAATTCATCGGCAAGTTCCGCTGCCTGATAAAAAGTCGATAAAGCGGCTGTCATACCTTCTTGCCAATCCCACATCCATACGGGATCTAAATGCGCGTTACAAATTAAATGTAATTTCTTCATAATTATACCTGACAATTCTTATTAAGTCGGGCTGTTTCCGCGACAATCGCCTTTTTGCAATAATTATATTTTGTCGTCATTTCTTTGACGAATAAGCCATGATAAAGCATCCGTATCTTCATAAACGACGTCCCAAACGTCATGCCCCATATTCGGAATTATATTGAGTTCGACTTTTTTCGCACCGTAATATAACAGTTTTTCGTACATCGCTTGTGCATATACACAAGATACCGCCCAGTCCTCTTTACCGTGATAGATGCGTAAAGGTAAATCTTTAATCGTGTCGCTTCGCCAGTCCATCCCGCCGCCGCATACCGCAACCGCGCCGCTGAACAGATTCGGATAATCCATTAAAACCTGATACATACCGAAACAACCCATCGATACTCCCGTAATACTTACCGCGTTCTCGTCTACGGAATATTTTTTTATAATTTCTTCCAAAAAGTCTTTTAATTTTTCGGGAAAGGACGACCAAGTCCAAGGCCGCTTTACTTGCGGTGAAACAATAATCGCATCGTAGTCATTCAAATCGCAAAGTTTAGGTGGACCGAAACGTTTTAATAAGAATATATCTTCGCTTGTATTAGCCCTT
>DBVR01000046.1:39716-48384 GCA_002308755.1 Christensenella sp. UBA1259 | reverse complement strand
ATTTCAATGATACGATTTCCGCAAAGATTTGTCAAACATTTTTACTGAATATTTTTAATTTTTTTTAATTATTTTTACAATTTTTCCTAATTTTTGAATAAAATAACGAATATTTTTATTATTATGCTTTCATGCGAGATGCGGAAAAGCGGTGGGGACATTAAAAAGGCGACCTTTCGGTCGCCACAAGTTTTAGCGTTTTAAGGAAGATTGTTACGCCACCCCCCTTACAGTTCCTTTTCGTATAGAGAAAAACCGAACGTAAGGTCTTCTTTTCTGTGGCTGTCCGACGACAGGATGAATTTGCCGCCCTGATCTTTTATAAGTTTTCTTATCCGCGCCGCGGGGTACGCGTCTTTGCGTAGTCCTTTTCTCAACGCACCCGTGTTTATCTCGAACGTCTTACCCGCCGCCACAAGCGTTTTTACGGCGGAAGTATAGGCTTTTACGTACCTTTCGTTCTCTTCATCGAAAAGATCGCCCTGCCCGTTGAATTTGGTTACGAGATCAAAGTGCCCTATTATGCCGACTTTTTCGTTTAAAGCAAACTTCGCCACGGTGGAAAAGTACTCTTCGCAGGCGGCGTAAAAGTCCCCGCCGAAAACTTCTTCCACGGCGTTTACGAATTTTTCACGATTCTCGTCGATAGGATAATACTTATCGCCCCTTTTAAAATAGTGCGACGAACCTATCGAGTAATCGTAGCGACTTAAATCAATGTCCGAAAATGCGTCGAGTTCCGTGCCGCAAAGCACCTTTATTTCCCTTACGTACTTTTCCTTTAACCTTTTCACTTCGGCGACGTATTCTTTTTCTTTACCCTTCTCAATACAATAGGTATTATCGAAAAAAGTGTAAGAGTGGTCGGATATCCCTATTTCGGCAAGCCCCTTTTCTATCGCGGTTAAAATTATGCTTTCTATGTCGTCTTTGCCGTCGCTGAATACGGAGTGAACGTGATAATCCGCAAGTAGCATCAGGTCATTTTCTCCTGTTTTATTTTTTTATCGATAACGTGGCGGGATTTGAGTTCGTTGAAAATATCCGCCGTCGTTATTCCCATATCCGCCATAAGTACGAAAACGTGGTAGAAAAGGTCGGCTATCTCGTAGACGGTTTCTTTTTTATCGTCGGCTTTGCCGGCGATAATGACTTCCGTACTCTCTTCTCCCACCTTTTTAAGTATCTTGTCTCTGCCTTTTTCGAAAAGATACGTGGTGTAAGAACCTTCCTTTTTGTCGGTCTTTCTGCCCTTTATCAGTTCCATCAGTTCTTCGTACGAAAAATCCTGATCATCTTCCGAAAGATACACGGCGTCGTTAAAACACGACGTCGTGCCGAGATGACACGCGGGACCTTCGGGACGGACGGAAACAACAAGCGCGTCCCTGTCGCAGTCGGCGGTAACCGATACGACGTGCTGATAATTGCCGCTGGTTTCGCCTTTCAGCCACAGTTCCTTTCTCGAACGGCTGTAAAAGCAGGTAAGCCCCTTTTCCATCGTAACTTTAAGGCTTTCGGCGTTCATGTACGCCAGGGTCAGAACTCTTTTCGACACCGAATCCACCACTATCGCGGGGACGAGTCCGTTTTCGTCGAATTTTACGTCTTCGATTTTCAGCATAATTTCTCCTTATATTCTCGCGGGAATACCGTTTTTCGCCATTTCCCGTTTTAGTTCCTTTATATTTATCTCGCCGAAGTGAAACACCGACGCGGCAAGCCCCGCGTCCACTCTCGGCAGCGTTTTAAAAAGCGTTATGAAATCTTCCGTCTTTCCCGCGCCGCCCGACGCTATGACGGGTACGGATACCGCGTCGCACACGGCTTTTAACATTTCCAGATCGAAACCGCCTTTCACCCCGTCGGTATCTATGGAATTGACGACCACTTCCCCCGCGCCCGAGTCCACGCAGCGTTTTATCCACTCCACGGCGTCCATACCGGTGTTTTCCCTGCCGCCCTTCGCAAACACCGTGAACTTACCGTTCACCCTTTTTACGTCCGCGGACAGCACCACGCATTGATCGCCGTACAATTTCGCGGCGTTATTAACGAGCGACGGATCTTTTATCGCCCCCGAATTGACGCTGACTTTATCCGCGCCGCACTTTAACACCCTGTCGAAATCGTCGAGCGTGTTTATTCCGCCGCCGACGGTAAGGGGTATAAAGACCTTTTCGGCAGTCTTTTTTAATACTTCGGTAAAAAGCGCCCTGCCTTCCGCAGACGCCGTTATATCGTAAAACACCAACTCGTCCGCGCCGCTTTTACTGTAAAAGTCCGCGAGTTCCACGGGCGAAGAAACGTCCTTTAACCCCGTGAAATTCACGCCTTTTACCACTTTTCCGTCTTTCACGTCGAGACAGGGTATTATCCTTTTTGTTATCACTTTGCCACCTCTATCGCGCGTAAAATCGATATCTTGCCGCTGTAATATGCCTTTCCCACTATCGCGCCGTAAAGTCCGAGATTTTTAAGCGCGATTATATCGCTTATATCCGAAACCCCGCCCGACGCTATTATATCGAGAGAAAAACGGGAAGTCAGTTTTTCGTAAAGTTCGATATTCGCGCCCCGCATAACGCCGTCTTTGGATACGTCGGTGCAGATAACGGTCTTTACCCCCGCGCCCTCCATTTTACGAAGAAACGAAAAAACGTCTTCTTCCGAACTTTCCGTCCAGCCGTTGACGGCGATATATCCGTTTTTTATATCCGCGCCGACGGCTATCTTTTCACCGAAAGTTCTGACCGCGGTTTCGAGAAACTTTACGTCGCGTATCGCGGATGTTCCGAGTATTACCCTGTCTATTCCCGCGTTTATATAGTTTTCCGCGGTTTTCATTTCCCTTATGCCGCCGCCCACTTCCACGAAAAGCCCCGTCGTCTTTTTGACGTTTACTATCGTGTCGAAGTTTACGGGAAAACCCGCTTTCGCCCCGTCCAAATCTACGGTATGGATATGCGTCGCGCCCTGTTTTTTGAATTCTTCGGCGAAAAACGCAGGATCGCCGTATTCCGTCTTTTTGTCGTATTCGCCCTTAAAAAGCCTTACCGCCTTTTTATTAAGAACGTCTATCGCGGGAAAAATTATCATAGCGTACCCCTTTTTATCTCACAGAAGGCTTTGAGTATTTTAAGCCCCGTATCCCCGCTCTTTTCGGGATGGAACTGACAGCCCATAACGTTTTTATGCGCCGCCGCCGCGGTTACGGGACGGTTGTATTCCGTTTCGGCTATAACGCTTTCTTCGCAACCCGTCGCCGCGAAAGAGTGTACGAAGTAGACGTACTCCCCTTCCTTTACGTACTTAAACAACGGGTGGGGCTTGGTAAACCGCAGAAAATTCCACCCGATATGCGGTATCTTCAATCTCCCGCCGTCGTTATCTAAGGCGGTTATCTCGCCTTTTATAAGTTTCAGCCCGTCGTGCACGCCGTACTCGAAACTTCTGTCGAATAAAAGTTGCATACCGAGACATATCCCCAAAACGGGCGTGCCCTTTTCGGCGGCGAAAACGACCGCTTCTTTAAGCCCCGTCTTTCTTAACTTTTCGGCGGCGTCGGAAAACGCACCGACCCCCGGTAGTATCACCCTTTCGGCGTTTGCAATATCTTCTTTCGACTCGGTAACGAAAGCCCTTTCCCCTATCGCCGCGAAGGAAGATTTAAGCGAAAACAGGTTTCCTACGCCGTAATCCACGATAACGGTGCTCATAAAACTCCTTTTGTAGACGGGATATCTCCCGTAAATTTTTCGTCCGTCTTCACGGCGTCCCGAAGGCTTCTCGCCGCAGACTTGAACGCCCCTTCTATTATATGGTGCGAATTCTTGCCCGAAAGCGTTTTTAAGTGCATGGAAACGGTTGCGTTTCTCGCAAAGCCGTAGAAAAATTCTTCCGTAAGTTCGGTGTCGAAATCCCCCACTTTCTGCGCGGGGATTTTAAGGTCGCAATTAAGGAACACCCTGCCCGAAAAGTCCACGCAGGTCATAACCACCGCTTCGTCCATAACGATAATACTGTCGCCGTAACGGGTTATTCCCCTTTTGTCGCCGAGCGCCTTATAAAACGCCTGCCCGAGCGCGATTCCGATGTCTTCCGTCGTGTGGTGATAATCGACGTAAGTATCGCCTATGCAGGTTACTTTTAAGTCGAATCTTCCGTGCGCCGCAAAAAGTTCCAGCATGTGATCCAAAAACCCGCAACCCGTGTTTATTTCTCTTTTCCCCGTGCCGTCAAGGTTAAGATACAAAGATATATCCGTTTCCGCGGTCTTTCTTTTTATAGTGGCGGTCCTCATAATTTCTCCTTTACTATCTCTCCGGTCGCGGTAAGAAGGGCGTTTACTTCTTCGTCGTTTCCCACCGTTATCCTGACGTAATCTTCTATCCCGCGCTTGTTGAAATACCTTACCAGAACGCCCTTTTCTTTAAGCGCAAGGTACAGTTTTTCTCCGCTTATGCCGTCGCGTTTCGCAAAGACGAAATTCGCCGCCGAATCGGTAACCGAAAACCCCTGACGGGCAAGTTCTTTTTTCATTTTTTCCCTGTTTGCTATTATTTTCGCACACGTAAAAAGAAAGTATTCTTCGTCGAGAAGCGCGCCTATCCCTGCGTACACCCCCGCTCCCGACACGTTATAGGGGTTAGTCGAGTATTTAACGAGTTTAAGGTCTTTTATAAGTTTTTCGTCCGCTATCGCCATACCGAGACGTATTCCCGCCAAAGATCTCGACTTGGAAAACGTCCTTACCACGATAAGATTGTCGTATTTTTTTATAAGCGGTACTGCGCTTTGCCCGCCGAAATCGATATACGCTTCGTCCACTACGACGACGTTATCGGGGTTGCCTTTCAGTACGGTCTCTATTTCTTCCGTCGTTAAAAGCAGTCCCGTCGGTGCGTTGGGGTTAGCGATAAACACCGTGCCGCCCGCGTTTTTATAGTCGTTCACACACAGCGTAAAATCTTTCTTTAAGGGTATTATCTTCTTTTTCGCGCCGTAAAAATCCGCGAAAACTTCGTAAAACCCGTAAGTTATATCGGCGAAAACCGCGGTTTTGCCCGCGCAGTACGCCGCGTAAGCAAAACTTAACGCTTCGTCCGAACCGTTGGTGAAAAGAACGTTTTCTTTTCCTACGCCGAGTTTTTCGGCGGCGACGTTCCTTATCGCCGTGTATTCGGGATCGGGATAAAGATTGTTGCCTTCCGCCGATTCCCTTAACAGTTTAAGGGCGAAAGGCGACGGCGGAAACGGCGATTCGTTGGTGTTCAGTTTGACGTACGCCCTGTCCTTCGGCTGTTCGCCGGGAACGTAGGGCGAAAGTTCTTTATATTCCGCTTTCAAAAACTTACTCATCTTTTTTTCTCCTTACGGTAACGCTCTCGGCGTGGGCGGTAAGCCCTTCGCTTTCCGCAAAAAGCGCGACCGAGTCGGCTACTTTATTCTCCGCGCTCTCGTCGTAATAAACGTACTGCGTCTTCTTTATAAAATCGTCCACCGAAAGCGGGCTGGAAAATTTCGCCGCACCGCCCGTCGGAAGGGTGTGGTTCGGTCCCGCCATATAGTCGCCGAGTGCTTCCGGCGTGTACCTGCCGAGAAACACCGAACCCGCGTTCTTTACGAGTTTTAAGTACTCGAAAGGCTCGCTTAAACACAGTTCCAGATGTTCGGGGGCTATCTCGTTGGCTATTTCTATCGCTTTTTTTATATCCTTTGCCACTATTATCTTGCCGTTGTCGTCTATGGAAGCGCGGGCGATATCCCGTCTTTTAAGCGATACTATCCGTTTTTCTATCTCGTCTTTTACCTTTTCCGCAAACTGACAGTCGTCGGTGATAAGCACCGCGCTCGCCATTTTGTCGTGTTCCGCCTGCGATAAAAGGTCGGCGGCGATATGCGACGGATTGCTTTTGCCGTCGGAAACGACGAGTATTTCGCTTGGTCCCGCGATAGTGTCTATCGCCACTTTGCCGAACACCTGTCTTTTGGCTTCGGCGACGAAGGCGTTGCCCGGTCCCACTATCTTATCGACTTTTTCCACGCTCTCCGTACCGTAGGCAAGCGCCGCGACTGCCTGCGCGCCGCCTATTTTATATATCTCGTTTACCCCAGCTACCTTCGCCGCGGCAAGGATAACCGGCGATATCACGCCGCCTTTCGACGGGGTTACCATAACTATCCTTTTTACCCCCGCGATCTTTGCCGGAATAACGTCCATAAGCACGGTGGACGGATACGCCGCCGTTCCCCCGGGAACGTATACTCCCACGCTTTCTATCGGCGTTATTTTCTGCCCGACGACCCCGCCGTCGGGATTGACGAATTCGAACCCCGTCCTTACCTGCTTTTCGTGAAAGGCGCGGATATTGTCGGCGGCGCGTTTTATCACCGCCAAAAGACTCTGATCTACGACTTTTATCGCGTCGTTTATTTCTTCGTCCGAAACTTTCAAAGACGAAAGGCTTGCGCCGTCGAATTTTTCGCAATACTTTTTAAGCGCGGCGTCCTTATTTTCGATAACGTCGGCTATTATCTCCGAAACGGTCTTTTCTACGTCGACTTTCGCCGTCGCCCGCGAAAAAATATCTTTTTTATCGACTTCGTCGAATTTCAGTATTTTTATCATGATTTTTCCTTCGCGTCCACCGCTTTTTTAAGGTTTTCGAGCATTTCTTCAACTATTTTGCCCTTGAATTTGCTGGCGGACTTGTTGGCTATCAGTCTTGCGCTTATCGGGCATATCGTTTCCACTACCGAAAGGTTATTCTCCCGTAGCGTCGCGCCCGTTTCCACTATGTCCACTATCACGTCCGAAAGCCCTAAAATAGGCGCGATCTCTATCGAACCGTTAAGGCGTATTACGTCTATGTCTCTGCCTTTCGCCATATAGAAGTTTTTGGCTACGTTGGAAAACTTGGTGGCGACGCGAAGAGTTTTGCTCTCGTCGTCGGTAAACCCGTTTACACCCGCTACCGCCATACGGCATTTGCCTTCTTTTAAGTCGAGAAGTTCATACACGTCCGGCTCGTATTCCAAAATAGTGTCTTTCCCCGCCACGCCGATATCCGCCGCGCCGCGCTCGACGTATATAGTTACGTCGGAAGGTTTTACCCAGAAATACCGCACCTTTTTGTCGGCGTTTTCCAGAATAAGTTTGCGGTTGGGATTTAACACCGCGGGGCACTCGTACCCCGCCGCCGCGAATATTTCGTAAACCTTTTCGCCGAGTCTCCCTTTCGGCAGCGCGATATTTACGAAGCCGTCTTCCCCTTCCGTTTGAAGGTTCGCGCCCGAATTTTCCAGCGTATCGAGATACACGGCGAACCCTATCGCCTTGCCGCTTCTTTGCAATTTTTTCATAAGGTTGTCGTACTGCCCGCCCGAAAGCACCGGCGCGGGTACGCCTTTTACGAAACCTTTAAATACTATACCGTTATAGTAATTCACGTCCCCGACGACGGAAAAATCGACGTTTATCACGTCGGCGTTCTCGTCCTTTGCGACTATTTTCAGCACGCTTAAAAACTCGTCGAAAGACGCGTCGCCCATCTTCTCGCAAACAGCGATAAGTTTCGGCATAACGTCATTTATCCTGCCGTTTATTCCGATAAGTTCCGAAAACGCGGAAAGTTTTTCGTTACCAGACTCCTTTGCCATGCGCGAAAGTTCGTCGAAATTCTTTTCACCCACGCACTTTATTATCTCGTCCGCGGAAAAACTGCCGTCCGTCAATTCCGCCGCTATTCTTTTAAGCACCGAAATGTCCGAAACGTCCAGAACGCAGTCGGCAGAGACGGTCTTTAAACTCTTTGCGGCAAGGCATATAACTTCCGTTATCTCGCCTTTTTTTATGTCGCCGAAACACTCCAACCCCGTCTGCATTATCTCCTTGAAGGAGTTCGCGCCCGATACCGCCCTGTAAACGTTTTCGCCGTAAAATATCTTCTTTATCTCGCCCGCCGCGCAGGCGTTGTTCTTTATCACCGAAAGCGTAACGTCGGGCTTTAACGCCATAAGTTTCCCGTCGCCGTCGGTAAACGTTATTACGTTTTCCGACACGAGAAATTCCTTGTTCTTGGAATACAGGTCGTATTCTTCGAACTTTCCCATGCGGTATCCCCTGTACCCGTAGGAAAAATACAGTTCGCGCAATAAAAGCGATATCCTTTCCGCCTGCCCTATGACTTTATCGTTGATCTTCATTTCCGTCTTTTTCTCCCGTCATTTCGCCGATGACCGTCCTGTAACCGCCCGCACCGTAGTTTAAGCACCTGCTTACCCTGCTTATCGTCGCGCTGCTCACCCCGACTTTCGCCGAAATCGCCTGATAGTTTTCGCCGTCGTTCAAAAGTATAGCCGTTTCAAGACGCTGCGCCATATCTTGTATCTCTTTTATCGTGCAAAGGTCGGCGAAAAAATCTTCGCACTCCTTTTCCGTCTTTAAGTTCGCTATTGCCGAAAACAGCCTTTTTACCGACTCGCTCCCGAAAATATTCATAATTTCTCCTTTATCGCTTTATCATTTTATCACATCACCGTAGTAAAGTCAACGAAATAACGGGCGAAAAACAAAAATTTTTTACCGAAGGTTTTTGCGGACGGGCGGATACGGACGGGCTGACAAGTTAAAAACCCCCGAAAACGCGTAAAAACGCGTTTTCGG
>DBVR01000046.1:39485-39669 GCA_002308755.1 Christensenella sp. UBA1259 | reverse complement strand
GGTATGATTTATTATAGGTTGTAGGCAGATACCTTTCCGTTTATAATACTTTGGACAAAAACTCTTTCAATCTGTCGTCCTTGGGGTTAGCAAAGAATTCCTTCGGCGAGTTTTCTTCCCTTATCAAACCGTCGTCCATAAACAGAATACGGGAAGCGACTTCTTTCGCAAAGCCCATTTCGTG
>DBVR01000046.1:32134-39418 GCA_002308755.1 Christensenella sp. UBA1259 | reverse complement strand
GGATCGAGCGCGGAAGTCGGTTCGTCGAAAAGCATTACGTCGGGTTCCATCGCGAGTGCGCGTATTATCGCTATTCTCTGTTTCTGCCCGCCCGAAAGAGTGGACGGATAAGCGCCCGCCTTGTCGGCAAGTCCTATGCGTTCCAAAAGTTCCATGCCCCGCTCTTCCGCCTGAAACTTGTTTTTCAGTTTGAGCTGGACGGGCGCGAGCATTAAGTTTTGCATAACGGTAAGGTTATTGAACAGATTAAAATGCTGAAACACCATACCTATTTTCTGTCGGGTCACGTTGATATCGGAAAAATTCGCTCTGTAAAGATTTCTTATCGCCGAAGAATATTCCTTGCCTTCATGCTTTTTAAGAAGGTCGTTCCGCTTTATATCGGAGATTATCCTTGCGTCGGTCTCTTCTCTCGAAACGTCGGTAGAAAGTGACGCTTCCAGCATTTTTTTATAGGTCTTCGAATACCGTATTACGTCGAAATGAAGATACGGGTCTATGGGGGTCAAAAGTTTCCCTTCGAACCATATTTCGCCGTAGGTCGGCGTTTCCAACAGATTCATACACCTTAAAAACGTCGATTTGCCGCTGCCCGAAGGTCCTATTATAACAACCTTTTCACCCTTCTTTATTTCCGCGGAAACGCCCTTTAATACCTGCAATTTCCCGAAATTCTTGTACAGCCCTTTGATTTGGATAAGCGAGTCCTGAATCGCAGACGCGTTACGTTCTGTGTCTTTCACCTTTTGCAAGCCTCCTTTCCATCATTTTCAAAAGTTTGGTAAGCGCTATGACCACCACGAGATACATAAGCGCTATCATAACGTAAGGAACGAAAGGTTCGTAAGTCCTTGCCACGATACGGGCGGCGACTTTCGTCAAGTCAACCTCCCCTATCGTTCCTACTATAGACGTTTCTTTGACCAACGCTATAAACTCGTTGAATAATGGCGGCAACGCCACTCTGAAACCTTGCGGCAGAACGATTTTCACCATTACCTGCAATTTGTTGAGTCCTAACGCCCTGCCCGCTTCTATCTGCCCGTCGTCCACGCTTTCGAGCCCGCCGCGGATGATTTCCGCAACGTATGCGCCGGAATTTATACCGAAAGTGATTATCGCCACCCAGACGGTCGGCAAAAAGATCAGCACTATCAGATACATTATAAGTAACTGAACGTACACCGGCGTACCGCGGAAAATAGCAAGATATAAGTCGCATACTCCGTTGCTTATTTTAAAATTGCCGAACTTTTTGTAGGTGTATTTCGTAAGCGCAACGATGATACCGAGTATCACGCCGATAAGAATCGCACCGAGCGAAATTAAAAGCGTTTTGCCGAGCCCCGAAAGATACCATTGCCACCTGTCCTGATATATAACCGCTTCGTAAAATTTGTCGAAAATGTTCACTTTGATTTTCTCCGTTTTACGCACGAAAGCAGGGCTCTACGGCTCTGCTTTCGACAAATAAAGTTTTTATTTAAGATTTAGCCGACTAATTTGAGAGCGGGCAATTCGTCGATAACTACGTTATCGCATTTACCCTGTTTCATTGCCGTAAACGCAACCGCACCCGTGTCGTATTCCAGAATAGTAGCGCCCGTCCCTTTAAGAACGCCGTTATCTATCGCTTCCTGAATAAGATTGCATCCGGTAGTGCCTTTCTGTACGCCGATCTTCTTGCCCGCAAGTTTATCTATCGAAGTAAAAGCATCGGATTCCAGACTTATGATATACTGTACCGACGAATAGTAAGCGTCGGAAAAATCAACCGATTTCTTCCTGCCTTCGGTTATGGTGATGCCCGCCGCGCCGATAGCGTTATCTTTCGTCGCAATAGACCCTACTATGCCGTCAAAATCAACGTCGTGAACGGTAATCTTCATGTTGAGCTTTTCCGCTACGAGTTCCATCATATAAATATCTACCCCGATAACCGTGCTTCCGTCAGCATCTACGAACTCGTACGGCTCGAATCCCGAACAGGTGTAAATATCCAACGTTCCGGCGGTGTTGTCGGACAAGTCCGCAAACTGTAACGTTACGCTCGGTGTTTCGTCTTTGGATTTCGCCGTGTAATACGCAACTACTTCGTCTATATTCGCTTCGTTTATAACTTCGTTTATCGCGTCCATTATAGCGTCGTGATCGGTCGCCGTTTTGGAAATACAATATCCGTATTCTTCAACTTCTATCCCGCCGATGGCCTTCGCCACGTATTTTTCGTCTCCGCAGGCGGAAAGAGTCGCGCAAGCCCCGACGATAAGTAATCCCGTCATCAAAATTGCCAAAAGTTTCTTCATTTTTATTTTCTCCTTTACCGCCCGAAATCCGGGCGAGTTCGTTTTTACGTTCCCCATTTTAGACTTTTTATACCCGTTTGTCAAACATTTTTATGTAATTTTTTAATTTTTTCAATTTATTTTGAATATTTTTTATTTTTTTGAATAATTTTGCGAATAGTGTTTATATTTATGCGGTTTTACACCGTAAGGCAAAGGACGCCCAAAGCGGCGAAAAGCGTTGGAATACTTATTACAACGCCGTATTTTACGAACTCTTTGAACCCGTAATCTACGCCGTGTTTTTTGTTGAGTGCCGTAAACATTATGCCCGCAAGCGCGCCGATAGGCGTTAAAAACGCTCCGATATTACTGCCGATAACCGATGCGTACACGGCTTTAAAGTAAGCCGCGCCCGAAAGGTGCGATACAAGATTTCCGTAAAGGATACTCATAGGTATATTGTTTATTACGTTTGCAGCGGCAAAAGAAGACGCGCCGTAAACGAGTACGGGGGCGTTTTCTCCCAGAAACTCCGAAATTTTATCGGAAACGCCGTTATATTCCAGTCCCGAAACTATAACGAACATAGAGAGAACGAAAGGTATTATCTGCCACGGCAAAGCCGCAAGGGATACTTTTATCTGCTTTGCCCCGTCCTTTTTTACCGCGGATATCACAAGCGCCGAGATAAAAAGACACGCGGCGGAACAGGAAGACACCGCCCACATTTCGATATTTAAGTACCCCGAAAGCACCAAAAAGATAAGACACACCGAAAAGACGGTGATCCCCGCCGCCGTTTCCGCACGGTTTTCACGCGGTACGAAAGTATCTTCCGCGGTAAGCGGCGTTTTAAGGAATTTACGGAAAAGAAGGAATATAATCAGAAACTCCGTCGCTCCCGCCGAAAGAGTCGGAAGCGCCATAACTTTTAAATATTCCGTAAAGGTAACGCCCGCGACCGAGCCCAGATACACGTTGGTGGGGTTGCCTATAATAAGCCCCATGGACCAGGTGTTCGCCGCGGCGAATTCCGCGGCGAGATACGGCACGGGATTGACTTTCGCGTTCTTGCAGAAATAACAGATAAAAGGCGTTATGGTGAGTATGACTATGTCGTTGGAAGTAAACAGAGTGAGTGCGGCTATAAGAAAATACAGCGTGCAAAAAAGTCGCGTCTGACTGCTTTTCACCCTTTTTACGGCGAGTGCGGCAAGACGGCGGAAAAATCCCGCCGCATCTAAAAAGACCGAAAGAAACGTCATAGAGAAAAACAGCGCGAGAATTTTAAGGGGGTTTACCGAAGAGTTTTCGGTGAGAGCGGAAAAAACCGTTCCGATATCGGCGCAGAATATAAGAATAAGTATCGCGCCCGTAAGCGCGATAATCACGTAAGTTCCTATCTTTATCCCGAAAATTTTTATTTCGGGGAAAAATATCACCGAAAGGGTAAGCGCGACCAACGTCGCGCAGGCAATTATCAGAGTTAAAGTCATAAGTTCGCCCGAAAACCGAAACGGCGCGTCGCGCCGTTTCGGAGATGGTTACAAGTTTTATCTTATCGTTATTCGGAAACTTCTTCGGTTTCTTCGGTCTCTTCGCCGTCTTCTTCCGATCTCGGTGTAACGGCTATCCTGCTTACCTTGGAGCCTTCTATCTTCATTACTCTGACTCCTTGCGTCGCCCTGCCTATCTTGCTTATATCCGAAGAATCTACCCTGATTATCGTGCCGTTTTCGGTGATTATCATAATGTTTTCTTCGGGAGAAACGAGTTTTAAGCTGACGAGTTTACCCGTCTTTTCGTTGAATTCGCCCGCTTTTATGCCTTTGCCCGCTCTCGATTGCAGTCTGTAATCTTCGGGGTCGGAACGCTTGCCGTAACCGTTTTCCGTCATGGTGATAAATTCGCAATCCGGTTTTATCACCGCCATGTCCACGAGTTTATCGCCGTCTTCTAAGTCCATGCCGCGGACGCCCTGCGTTCCCCTGCCGGTGGGCCTTACGTCGGTTTCGGCAAACCTTATGCACTTGCCGCCAAACGACGCCATTATTATTTCGCTGCTGCCCGTGGTCAGTCCCACGTTTATGAGCGCGTCGCCGTCTAATATATTTATGGCGATCTTGCCGACCTTACGGATATTCGCGAACTCGGAAAGCGCGGTCTTTTTGATAAGTCCGTTTTCCGTTGCCATTATGAGATAACCTTCGGAATTTTCTTTTAACGGCAGCATAGCGCAGACCTTTTCGCCGTCGGAAAGTTGCAACAGATTGACTATCGCCCTGCCCCTTGCCGTCCTTTGCGCTTCGGGAATAAAGAAACATTTAAGGCTGTACACCCTGCCCTTATCGGTAAAGAACAGTATATCGTCGTGGGTGGACGTAACGAACATATTCTCCACGAAGTCTTCTTCCTTGGGACGGTGCGCCGTAACGCCCCTGCCGCCGCGGCGTTGCGTCCTGTATTCCGATACGGGCACTCTCTTGACGTAACCGAAATGCGTAAGGCTTACCACCACGTCTTCCACGGGTATCATGTCGGCTATGTCTATGTCGCCGTAATCGTAAGAAAGTTCCGTCTTTCTCGGCGAAGGATACTTTTCCTTTATCTCTTCCATATCCGACTTGATTATGGCGTTCACCCGCCACTCGTTGGCGAGAATATCCTTTAAGTCGGCTATCGTTTTATCCAGCATAACGAGTTCTTCGTTTAATTTTGCGACTTCCATACTCGTCAGCCTTTGCAGTCTCATTTCGAGTATAGCGTTGGCCTGCTTGTCGGAAAGCAGGAATTCGTCCATCAAAGCCTGCGCGGCGGCGTTTTTATCCGCCGACTGCTTTATTATCTCTATCACCCTGTCTATGTTGTTGAGAGCGATAACGAGTCCCTTTACTATATGTTCCCGTTCTTCGGTCTTCGCAAGGTCGTATTTCGTGCGCCTTACTATGACTTCTTTTTGGTGCGCTATATAGTACGAAAGTATGTCTTTAAGTCCTAATACCTTGGGTTCGCCGTCGACGAGCGCGAGAAGGGTTATGCCGTCTTTTACCTGCAAGTTGGTGTGCTTGAAAAGAGTGTTCAGTACGACCTGCGCGTTGGCGTCCTTTTTAAGGTCGATAACGATACGCATACCGTGTCTGTCGGACTCGTCCTTTACGTCGCTTATGCCTTCTATCCGTTTATCCCTGACCATATCGGCTATGGTCTTTATAAGCACGGCTTTATTGACCTGATAAGGAAGTTCCGTTACGACTATCCTTTCTCTCGTGCCGCCGTTGAATTCTTCTATATCGGTTTTGGCGCGCAGTACGAAACCGCCCCTGCCCGTGGCGTAAGCCTGTTTTATGCCGCTCCTGCCCATCAGAACGCCGCCGGTGGGATAATCGGGCGCGGGAATATATTCCATAAGTTCTTCGACGGTTATTTCGGGATTGTCGAGAACGGCGATACACGCGTTAAGACACTCCGCAAGGTTGTGCGGCGGGATATTCGTCGCCATGCCGACCGCTATGCCGTCCGAACCGTTGACTAAAATGTTCGGGAATCTCGACGGCAATACCACGGGTTGCATTTCGGTATCGTCGAAGTTGGGATAGAAATCGACCGTGTCCTTGTCTATTTCTTTCAGCATTTCGTCCGAAAGTTTTGAGAGCCTTGCTTCGGTATACCTGTACGCGGCGGCGGGGTCTCCGTCCACCGAACCGAAGTTACCGTGCCCGTCCACAAGCGGGAAGTTTATCGAAAAGTCCTGCGCCATACGAACCAACGCGTCGTACACCGAACTGTCGCCGTGCGGGTGGTATTTACCAAGAACGTCGCCGACAATCTTGGCGCACTTTCTATAAGCCTTGTCGCTGGTGAGCCCCGCTTCGTGCATGGCGTAAAGAATACGCCTGTGCACGGGCTTCATACCGTCCCTTACGTCGGGGATGGCTCTCGATACGTTTACCGCCATCGCGTAGGCGATAAAACTCTTTTTCACTTCCGCATTGACTTCTACGTTGATAAGTTTGGTTTTGGATAACGTTTCCTTAAATTCAGCCGTCAATTCCTGACTTAAATCTTTCTTACTCATTTTTCTTCCCCCGTTATACGTCGAGATCGGTAACTAACTTCGCGTTGCTCTCTATGAACTCTCTGCGCAGTTCGGGATCTCCGCCCATCAGCCGCGTGAAAGTTTCGTTTGCCTCCACGGCGTCTTCCATAGTTACCTGTAACATCGTTCTGGTTTCGGGATTCATGGTAGTGCTCCAGAGTTGTTCGGGGTCCATTTCTCCTAAACCTTTGTAACGCTGTACGTCGCACTTCCCGACTTCCGCGAGATATTCCTGCAATTCCTTGTCGGAATAAAGATATTTGTCCACTTTGTTCTTCGTTGCCTTGTAAAGCGGCGGTTGCGCGATATAAACGTGCCCGTGCTCCACCAAAGGACGCATGAACCTGAAAAAGAAAGTGAGTAAAAGTATTCTTATATGACTGCCGTCCACGTCGGCGTCGGTCATGCATATTATTCTGTCGTAACGGAGTTTGCTTTCGTCGAAATCGTCCTGTATGCCGCCGCCGAAAGCCGTTATCATACTCTTTATCTCTTCGTTTTCCAAAACGTGGTTAAGTCTTGCCTTTTCCACGTTCAATATCTTGCCCCTTAACGGCAGTATCGCCTGAAAACGCCTGTCTCTCCCTTGTTTCGCACTGCCGCCCGCGGAATCCCCTTCCACGATAAATATCTCGCAGAAAGCGGGGTTACGGTCGGAGCAGTCGGCAAGTTTGCCGGGAAGAGTCGTCGATTCCAGCGCGCCCTTTCTTCTGGTGCTTTCGCGGGCGAGCCGCGCCGCTTCCCTTGCCCTTTGCGCCGTAAGACATTTTAAGAGTATTTCTTTCGCCTTGGCGGGGTTTTCTTCAAAGAAACTGCCGAGATATTCGTTCATGGCTTTGGCGACCAAATTACGCATCTCGGAATTGCCGAGTTTGGTCTTGGTCTGCCCCTCGAACTGCG
>DBVR01000046.1:0-32078 GCA_002308755.1 Christensenella sp. UBA1259 | reverse complement strand
TCGTCGCCCTTAAAGGCGTTTATCTTTTTGCCCGCGTCGTTGATTATTCTCGTCAGCGCGGTCTTGAAGCCTTCCAAATGCGTGCCGCCTTCTTCGGTGTTTATATTGTTCGCAAAGGCGTACAGCGTTTCGTTGTAGGTGTCTGTGTACTGCAACGCTATCTCCACTTCGGTATCGCCGTAAAACACGTCGAAATACACCGGTTCGTCGAAAATAGCGCCCTTATTCTTGCTTAGATCCTGTACGAAATGCGCGATACCGCCTTCGTAACAGAAAGAATCTTCCTTCTCCCGCTCCGCGCGTGCGTCGCGAAGTTTTATGGTAAGCCCTTTATTGAGATACGCGAGCTCGCGAAGACGCGTCTTTACGGTGTCGTAATTGAAGTCCGTAGTCTCGAATATCTCCCTGTCGGGCATAAAGGTAACCCAAGTACCCGTAAAGTCCGCGTCGCCGACTTCTTTAAGCCTGTCCTTTGGGATCCCCCTTTCGTATTTCTGAAAGAACTTCTTACCTTTCTGATAGACTTCCACCGTAAGCCACTCGGAAAGCGCGTTTACGACCGAAAGTCCGACGCCGTGAAGCCCGCCGGATATCTTGTAGCGNNCGCCGAATTTGCCGCCGGCGTGAAGTTTGGTCAAAACCACTTCCACCGCGGAAATCCCTTCCGTATGGTGTATGTCGGTGGGTATTCCCCTGCCGTTATCGGTTACCGTACAAGACCCGTCGCCGTTTAACGTAACGGTTATTGTGTCGCAGAATCCCGAAAGCGCTTCGTCTATCGAGTTGTCCACTATTTCCTGTACGAGATGGTGAAGTCCCCTTGCGTCGGTAGACCCGATATACATGCCGGGACGCTTGCGGACGGGGTCCAACCCTTCCAGCACCTGTATCTGTTCCTCGCCGTAGTTTGCGCGAGGTGTAGCGGTTTCTTCCATCGTTACTCCTTATTTAAATAAAGTCTACGTAAATTATACCACGTTTTATTTTTTTTTACAAGCGGAAACGACACATTACTTATACATATTTTAAACTAATATTAAGACTGCGTGCGCGCGTGCGTGCGCACGCGAAAGTTTCGGCGTATAATTAGCCGTTTTTTCCGTATACTTAAATTTAGGTAACCGAAAGGAGGAACTTATGACGGAGTGTAAAAACTGCAGAAAAACGTTAGAGGACGGCAATATTCTCGCCTGCCCCAACTGCGGGGCGACGATATGCACCGATTGCGCGCGGGAAACCCGCAAAATTTGCCCTTACTGTTATTCCGATCTGGATTTCTACATTTGAAAAAGGGTCTGCTTTTGCAGGCCCTTTCTTTTTCAAGAGAAAATTATTAAAAATCTTTTTTCATTTCTTCGATAAGTTTTCTTTCAAACAGTCCCTGACCGCTTAAATTGCATTTATTCGCCTCTTTTACCGCTTTTTTGTAAAAGTCTTCTACAAGTTCCTTTTCCTTCTTTACGTAGAGAATATAGGCAAGTTTCGCCCGTATTTCCGCGGGATCGTTGGTTTTGTCAAGATGTTTCTGTATTTCCGTTACCGTATCGTCGGCTTTTTCCGCGTCGAAATCGAAAGTACAGTAATTATAAAGCGCGTAAGTTTTGAAAATATCGAGATATTCTTCGTCGGGAAGGCTTTCTATCGACAAAAGCCTGTCGGTGGTCTTTTTGGCGTTTTCGTAATCGTGCTTGTCGATAAAATAGCAGTACCGCGCCGTCAGAAGCCGCACGAAATTCATATCGTCTTCGGGCAGTTGCGGAATATCGAAATAATACTTTTCGTCTATCTCTGAAAAGGTCTTGCCGTTGAACAGTTCCGACTGCACTTTAAGTAAGGACATTATGACTTTGGCGTCGTCGTTATTCTTCCTTACGTCGGAAAGCACCTTTCCGTCGTTGCCTTCCCCGCCGTTCATCATGGGAAGGGCGTTGCCGAACAGATAGTAAAGTCCCATGGGCAGCATGGTCGCGGTAATTATAAATTCCGCGGAAGATATTCTTCCCGCAAAGATAAACGCGATTCCGCCGATTACGATGGGAATAACGGTGAAAAGTATCCCGCCGAGAGTCATATTCTTAAACCGCTTTTCGAGATTTTCGGTGGTTTTAGGAACCATTTCGGTATAGCCCGCCTCTTCGCCTAAACGTACCAGACGGAAAACCGTTTTGCCGCGTTCTTTCTTCCATTTGAAAAACCAGACAGTCATGGACAGAAAGGCAAATCCGTTAAGTTTGCCGAAAGTAAGGTGCCCCGCTTCGTGCACGAAAGCGGTAATAAAACCGCCCGCCACCGCGCCGACGGCGATAAATAAAATCACCCTGCCCGTACTCTCTTCGTAAAACCTGTCGGCCACGATAAGTACGGCAAGCACGCCTATCACCGTTACGGCTATATTTATAACGTTGTTGATTATATTTACTTTTCTGCTCATAAATTGCCCGTTACATACCTTAAATAACCTTCGGCGTTATCGCTTTCGCTCACCGTAAACGATTTTACGCCGAGATATTTTATAAGTTCGCAAAAGATAATCGCACCCGAAACTATCACGTCCGCACGACGCTTGTCCACTCCCGAAACCGTTTCTCTTTCTTCGGGCGTCTGCAAAGATAACGTCCGCGTTATTTCACTTAACCTGTCCGCAAAAATAACGCGCCCGTCGGTCTTTAACGGATCGTATTCTTTAAGCCCCGAGTCCACGACGGCAAGCGTTACCGCCGTGCCGCCTATTATCCTGAAATCCGCAGGCGGAACTTCGCCGTATTCCTTTATTCCGTTCGCGACGAAAGACGATACCGCGCCGAAACTTTCACCGAATTTTTCGGTAAGGTTCACCGCGCCTATGCCGACGCTTTTCGAATATATTACCTTTCCGCCTTTAACGACGGCTATTTCGGTACTCGCGCCGCCGACGTCGATAACTCCGCCGTCCTTGCCGCAAAGCGCGCCCAAAACCCCTAATTCCGCTTCCTTTTCGCCGGAAACTATATCCACTTTAACGCCGCATTGTTTTTCTATTTCGGCGGCGAATAACCTGCCGTCTTTCGCCGTCCTTACCGCGGCGGTCGCAAAGGCGAATATCCCGTCGGAATTTTCTTTCTTCGCGATATTTACGAAGTTTTTTACGGCGGTTACCGTCTTGTCCTTCGCCGCGGGAAAAAGATTGCCGTTTGCGTCCTTTTTTTCGCCGAGCCGCGTAAAATCGAGTTTTTTATACAGCGTCTTTCCGTCTCTCACTACCGTGAGCCGCACGGAATTTGAGCCGATATCTATCACCGAGTAAGTCATTTAATTAAGCGGCACGTCCCCTTCGTAAACGTAGCCTAATTCCCTTGCCCGTCTTTCTATATAAAGCCGTTTGGAACGCGCTTCCAACGTGTCTTCGCCGCCGGCGTAGAGTTCGTCGTACAGGGCTATTTCGCTTTCGAGTTCCGCTATCTCCCGCCTTTCCTTATTTATCGCGATAAGTTGGTAGACCATGACCGACAACAGTATCACGAGAAGCAGTACCGCCCCCACCGTCACCGCCACGACCAGTCTTTTGAATTTTCCTTCCGTCAAAACGTTTTCTTTTTCCGTGTTTTCCATGTTTTCCATTTGCGGATATCGTCCTTTTTATCTTTAAACGTTCGAAAAATCTTTTTATTGTTATATTATAACACTTTTCCGCCGCCTTTGCAATAACTTGGTGTAAACTTTTACAGTACGCAAACATACCGAGAAACACCCCCGCCGTCATATACAGCCTGTACGACGGAAAGGACAGCGCGAAAGAATACGCCGAATACAGCGCCGCAATAACCGTAAAAGCCGCTATATCCGGTATCCATTTAAGCGGTTTCGGCTTTATAAACGCCTTTATTCCCTGCGCAAGGGAATACATTAGTCCCGCGCCGCCGCCGAAGGCGACGCAGGCAATAAAAACGAATATCTGGTTTTTCGTTACCCACATTATTTGAATATCTTCTTAAACAGCGGCGTTTTTTTTGCGTTGTACTTTATTTCGTTGAAAATGCCGTCGGCGGTAAGCGTTCCACTCGCCTTATTGTAGGAAGATATCTTTATCTTATCCCCCGTTATCTTTACCTTTACCCCCGAAACGGTAAGGTTAAGCGTCTGTTCGGTAAACCCATCCACACCGTCAACCCCGCTTATGGCGAGTCTGTTTCTGCCGAGAAGTTCTAATTTGTCGGTCACAGCGTCCATATTTTTCCCCCCACATAAAAAATATGCGGCGCAGGCGGGAAATACCACTTTAAAAAGAAACTTGCGCCGCTTTAAGCGGCGCAACCGTTTATTCGGGAAGTTTCATATCCCCGAACTTTATCCAGCCTTTCTTTCGGAACAGTTCGGAAATAAGCAAGGTAATTAGGGCGGGAAGTACGATATTCAAAAGGAATATTCCTATTATTCCCAGCGCGCCCGAAGTGTTGGTGAGAAGGTCTATTATTCCCACGAACCCGCTGGTTCCCATGCCGCCGCCGTTAAACCCGCAACGTAACATAAACACGCAGGTGGAAAGGGGTCCCAGCACCGCGCTCGATATTATCATAGGCAGCATTATAACGGGCTTTTTCATGATATTCGGTATCTGCAACATAGAAGTGCCTATTCCCTGCGCTACGAGTCCGCCCCAGCCGTTTTCTCTAAATGACGCCACGGCAAAGCCCACCATGTGGCAGGAACACCCCACGACCGCCGCGCCGCCCGCTATGAACATATATTCCGCGTTGTCGCCGCCGCCTTCTATAACGCCCTTTGCGACCGATATCCATATCGCCGCCGAAGACGTAGGCATAGTTAAAAGAATACCCATAACTACGGCGACTATGATACCCATAAAGAAAGGCATTATTTTCGTCGCCTGCGCGATAAGTATACCGAGTTTGTTGATAAGCCATATAAACGGCGCGGCGAGAAATATCCCCGCAAAAGAAAGCAGAAGTACGCCGAGCGGGATAAGTATTATGTCGAGTTTGGTCTTCCCCGCGTAAAGTTCCGCGATCTCCACGCACAGCATCACGACGACGTACGCGCCGACGGGATTTCCCGGCACTCCCAGAGAAAGCGTCGTGAACGGTTCGGTAACCGTCGGGAACATAGGTGCCATAAAAGACCCGAAAAGCAGTCTGTCGGCAAACGCGCCCACCATACCCGCCACAGCCGCGGCGAAAATCAGAAGTTTGTTCTTTTTCAAGGCGTACGCTATGCCGACGCCTATTCCCGCGCCCATAAGCGACTTTGCGATATTCGCGACGGTATAAAGCGTCGCGCCGAAAAAGTTGTCCTTACCTATTATATATTCGGCGAAAGTCGCTAATATCGTACCCGCTATAAGGGTAACGAAAAGCCCTTGCGCCATACCCGAAAACGCCGTTATAAAAAAGCGCTTGGGCAAAGTTTTAAAGTAGTTTTTGACCTTGTTTTCTTTGACTTCCGTTTCTTCGCTCATATTTCTATCTCCGTAAGTTTGTTGTCTATCATATCGCAGGAAGTAAGATAATATTTTACGCCGTTCTTTTCCGTAAGCCTGTCCGCTTTTATGAACGCGCCGTGCAGATGCCCGTAAACCACCGCGTTTACGCCGTATTCTTCGAAAATTTCGGTAAACCCCGTGTCTTCGTGTTTTAACGTAAACGGCGGGTAATGTATCATGGCGATAAGTTTGTCGTCATCTTCCCTTAACTTTGCGGCGGCTTTCAGCGAAAGTTTAAACCTTTCTATTTCCCTTAAATATATCTTCTCGTCGTGCGTCTGAAATTCGGGACTGCCCGGCACGCACCAGCCGCGCGAACCGCATATAACTACGTTCCCGAATTTTATCCCGTCGTTTTGCAAAGCGTAAAACCCGTCTTCAAGCGCGTTTCTTATCCTGCCTATTCCCTGCCACCAGTAATCGTGGTTGCCTTTTATGAACACCTTTTTGCCCTTTAAGTCGCCAAGCGTATTTATGTCTTTAAGGGCGTCTTCCAACGTCATAGCCCAACTTATGTCGCCGCTTATAAGCACGATATCTTCCGCCGATACTTTTTTCTCCCAGTCGGCTTTTATCTTATCGAGATAACCCACCCAGTTGCCGCCGAAAATTTCCATGGATTTTTCGGGATAGCCGGTGATATGCAGGTCGCTTATGGCAAAAATTTTCATAATATTATTTTAGCATAGCCACGCGGTTAAAACAAGCAAATAAAAACGCATTTTAAAAATTAAGATGCGAATAGCGGGTTTTCCCGTTCTTCGCATCTTAAAGGGTTTCTTTTTCGGATCTTTACTGCGGATACATGGGCAGTTCGAAAAATCCCGCGCACACTTCCTGCGTGTATTCCTGACAGGGCGGTATGGGCGTATACCCGTAGGACGGGACAAGCAATTCCACTTCCATAACGATCTTCAATATTATCGATACGCAACAGTCGATGGTGAACTGGTTCTCCGCCGTGTAAGTCCCCAACGTAGATACGAGTGAGACCACCGATTCCACGGAATACGGCATTATCGACGCCGCGGGAATATTCAAGATTACGTCCTTAGTCACCGTGACCGACGAAGTCGCCACGCCTTCTACCCCGTTAGCGTCGGTGTATGCGACGGTTACGGGAATAGTTATATCGGCTTTTACCCTTGCGGAATTAGGTCTTTCCGGCAACGGTTCGACGAGTAAATTGCTTATGGTCCCCTGACTTGCGCTGCTTTTTGCCGACACGAAAGTCAACGGGTATGTAACGTCCGACGGGTCAAGATCGGTAATATTCAGTACTATACCGTTTAGTTGGCTCTGCTGCATACACGCGTCGAATACTTTCTTTACCTGCACGCACACTTTTTCGCATAAGCCGTTCAACGGATTGCCGCTTATGGGTCCGGGGCATTTATCCGATTGAAAATTACAGAAAAACGACATTTTCTTCCTCCTTTAATGGTTCTAATTCAATATATGCGCCGCCCACACGTTTATGATACAAGTAAAAATTATTCCCGCCGAGCGCTCGGCGGGAATAAAATCTTTATTTATCCCTGATATTTCATACTGTCTTTTTCGCGTATCTCCGTCCGTCGTATCTTGCCGCTTATCGTTTTCGGCAAACTTTCCACGAACTCAATAACTCTCGGATACTTGTACGGCGCGGTGTGCGTCTTAACGTAGTTCTGCAATTCCAGCACGAGTTCGTCCGTACCCGTATAGCCTTTATTCAGCACCACCGTCGCTTTTACCTTAAAGCCGCGCTTGGGATCGGGCACGCCCGTTACAGCGACTTCCAGCACCGCGGGGTGTTCCATCATAACGCTTTCCACTTCGAACGGCCCTATACGGTAACCCGAAGACTTTATAACGTCGTCGTTTCTGCCGATATACTTGATAAAACCGTGTTCGTTGATATACGCCGTATCGCCCGTGTGGAAATACCCGCCGCGGAAACCGTATTCCGTCGCTTCTTCGTCGTTATAATACCCGCACATAAGCCCGCAGGGCTTGTTTTTCAGAGTCGCTTTTATGCAAATCTCCCCCGATTCGCCCGCCGCGCAGTCCAGCCCTTCGGCGTTCAAAACGTGCACGTCATAACCGGGAGTCGGCTTTCCTATGAATCCCGAAAGCGGTTCGCCGTAGCGAAACAGCGTTCCCACGCAACAGGTGGTCTCCGTCTGACCGAAACCTTCGTGAATCGAAAGTCCCGTATATTCCTTCCACTTATTGAAAATGTCGGGGTTAAGCGCCTCGCCCGCCGCACAGCAGTGCGTTAAAGACGACAGATCGTACTTTCCTACGTCGTATTGCAACATAAAGCGGTACATGGTGGGCGGAACGCAGAAGGTGGTAACCTTATACTTTTCCAGAACACCCAGAATATCTTCGCCGTCGAATTTGTCGAAGTCGTACACCAAAACCGCCGATTCGCCGAACCACTGACCGTAAAACTTGCCCCAAAGCGACTTTAACCAACCCGTGTCTGAAATGGTAAAGTGAAGCCCGCCTTTAACTACCCTGTGCCAGAATACGCCCGTAACTATGTGCCCCAAAGGGTAGGTGTGATTGTGCAGTATCATCTTGGGATAGCCCGTCGTGCCCGAAGAAAACGACATAAGCATTATATCCTTGGCGCAGACGGCGTCCTTGCCGCAGGGACGTTCCCATTTTTCTTCCGCTTGATAAACCCCTTCTTCGAAGTCTATCCAGCCGCCGCCTACGGGTTTTTTGTGCTTGGTAACGAATTTAAGCGTTACCGTTTCGCAGTCCTTTGCGACTTCGTCGAAATGTTCGGTGCAATCGCCGTCGCCGGTGATGATGACCGCCTTTATACCGCCTTTATTGCAGCGGTAAGTGTAATCTTTTCCGACCAGCATGTTGGTCGCCTGAACGGCTATCGCGCCTATCTTGCTTAAAGCAAGCATGGTAAACCAGAAATAGTAACTGCGCTTCAATACGAGCAGTACCCTGTCGCCTTTTACTATTCCCTGACTTTTAAGATAGTTGGCGGTCTTATCCGACCAGTACTTCATGTCCTTAAAGGTGAATATCTTTTCTTCCTTTTCGTTGGACAGCCAGACCATGGCGCGCGCGTTCGGTTGTTGTTCCGCCAGAACGTCCATAACGTCGTAGGCGAAATTGAAAGTTTCCGGATAAGTTATCTTATAATTATCCCTTAAATCCTGTAAATCTTTATATGAATCCCTTTCTCTTCCTATGAATTTTTCGTAAATAACCATTTTTTACCCACTCAGCGTAAAAAATTATTTCATAACTACCGCCAGGAACTTCACGGGCGCGTTTCCGATAACTTTTATGCCGTGCGGAAGTTCCGAATTGAAATACGCGCTGTCGCCCTTACCGAGAACGTATTTTACCGTTCCGACGGTGAGTTCCATACATCCCGACAACACGAAATTGAATTCCTGCCCCGCGTGGGAGTGAAGTTTGTCGTCTTCTTCCCCCGGCATAGACGTAACGAAAAACGGTTCGCTCTTTTTGTTTTTGAAAGTATAAGCCAAGTGTTTGTAATCGTAAGAACCTTCTTTCTTGATGAAAAATTCCTGTCCCCTTTTCACCACCGCGCAGTCGGACAGCGCGGGCGACTCGCCGGACAGAAGGTCTATAACGTCGACTCCCAAAATGGTCGCCACGTTAAGCATAAAACTGAAAGAAAAGTCGTGTTTGCCTTCTTCGTACTCCGTGTATTCTTCCACGCTTTTCCCGAGTTTTGCCGCAAGTTCTTCCGCGGAAATGCCTTTTATCTCGCGAAGGTCTTGCAGTCTTGCCCCCATTTCCAACAATTGATCTTTCACTTTCTTGCTCCTTTAATAGTTATATCCTAATTCTATCGCTTTCAAATTATTTTTCAGAAGTTCCGCTTTCTTTGCGGGAACCATCTGCGATAGACTGCTTTCAATTTCTTCCAAGGTAAGAAGCCCCGTGATTTTAAGCGTCTTACCCAAAATAATCATATTCGCAAGTCCGTTTAAGCCGTTATCACTTGCCATTTTCGTCGCAGGAATACCAACGGTGGTAACGTCGTCTCTGGTATCCTGCACCGTAATCAGCGAACTGTCGAATATTACGTAGCCGCCCTTTTCCGTCGCGCCGTAATACTTTTCAAGCGACGGCAGGTTCATGGCGATAAGAACGTCGGGCATATCCACGATAGGCGATCCTATCTGTTCGTCGGAAAGCGTTACGCTGCAATTAGCCGTGCCGCCGCGCATTTCCGGTCCGTAAGAAGGTAGCCACGCCACTTCTTTCCCTGCCTTCAACCCGCTGTACGCCAAAGCTTTTCCCGCAAACAGTATGCCCTGTCCGCCGAAACCCGCTATCAGTATTTTGGTCGTAGCCATTATTTGCCCTCCTCGTATTTGTCTTTATAGACGCCCAAAGGATAATACTTCTCCATATTGTCGTCCAGCCACTTTATTGCCTCCGCGGGTGAAAGTCCCCAGTTGGTAGGACAGGTCGACAAAACTTCTATAAGCGAAAATCCTTTGCCTTCTATCTGATTCGTAAACGCCTTCTTTATGGCGCGTTTCGCGTTTCTTATATTCTTTACGTTATTCACGGCGACTCTTTCGAGATACGACGCGCCCGTTACCTGCGAAAGCATTTCGCACACTTTAACGGGGTATCCGACCACCGTAACGTCCCTGCCGTAAGGCGAAGTCTGCGTTACTTGGTTGGGAAGCGTGGTCGGCGCCATCTGTCCGCCGGTCATACCGTATATCGCGTTGTTCACGAATATTACCGTTATATTTTCGTTTCTTGCGGCGGCGTGTACCGTTTCCGCCGTGCCTATCGCGGCGAGATCTCCGTCCCCCTGATAGGTGAAAACTATATTGTCGGGGTTGGCGCGCTTCGCGCCCGTCGCAACCGCCGGCGCTCTGCCGTGCGCCGCCTGTATCATGTCGCAGTTGAAATAATTGTACGAGAACACCGAACAACCCACGCTCGCAACGCCTACCGTTTTGTCGAGAACGCCGAGTTCAGCAAGCGATTCCGCCACAAGCCTGTGTATTATGCCGTGGGTGCATCCCGGGCAATAATGCAGGGGCGTATCGGTAAGCCCTTTGGTCTTTTCGAATACTACCATTGTTCCGCTTCTCCTTTTTCTATTTTCTCTATCTCGTCAAGGACTTCTTCCGGCGTCATTATAACGCCGCCCGTCCTGCCGTAGAAATAAACGGGCTTTTTGCAGTTTACGGCGAGTTTTACGTCGTCCGCCATCTGCCCCATATTGAGTTCCACCGACAAAAACGCCTTTGCCTTGTCCGCAAGCGCGTTCAACGCTTTTTTGGGGAACGGCCACAGCGTTATGGGTCTTAACATGCCCGCCTTTATGCCGCGGCGACGTGCTTCCTTAACGGCGTTCTTCGATACCCTTGCGGCTATCCCGAACGCGACTATTACTATCTCCGCGTCTTCGGTCATATACTCTTCGTACATGACTTCGTTTTCTTCTATCTTCTTATAACGGGCGAACCTTGCTATATTCCAGTCTTCCAGTTGCTTGGGCGATAACGAGAGAGAGTTTATGATATTTCTCCCTTCGTGTTTGCCCGTGCCGACCGTCGCCCACGGTTTGTCGTAATGCTCCACTTCGTTGGCGTCGAGACTTACGGGCTCCATCATCTGCCCCATAGTTCCGTCGGCAAGTATCATCGCGGGAACGCGGTATTTTTCCGAAAGGTTAAAACCTTTGAACGCCATATCGAACATTTCCTGCACCGACGCCGGCGCAAGCACTATAAGGTGATAATCGCCGTGTCCGCCGCCTTTTATCGCCTGAAAATAATCCGACTGCGACGGCTGTATCCCGCCGAGTCCCGGACCGCCCCTTTGCACGTTTACTATAAGCGCAGGAAGTTCGCAACCCGCAAGATAGGATATCCCTTCGCTCTTTAACGATATTCCCGGCGAAGAACTGCTGGTCATGGCTCTCACTCCGCTCGCCGCCGCGCCTATCACCATATTTATCGCGGCTATCTCCGATTCCGCCTGTAAAAACGTCCCGCCTATCTTGGGCATCTTTTTCGCCATATACGCGGCGACTTCCGTCTGCGGCGTTATGGGATACCCGAAATAATGCCTGCAACCCGCCATTATAGCGGCTTCCGCAAGCGCTTCGTTGCCTTTCATCAAAACTTTTTCGCTCATAAAAACCTACCTTTCCACCACGATAACCGTGTCGGGACACATAAGCGCGCAGCTGGCGCAACCTATGCACTTTTCCGTTTCTTTGACTTCCGCGGGATGATACCCTTTGGAATTTATCTTTTCTTCCGCAAGGCTTATTATCTTTACGGGACACGCCGTAACGCAAAGCCCGCAACCTTTGCACCTTTCTTCGTCGAACGTTACTTTCGCCATAATTTCTCCTTTATATCCAGTTTACGTATTTTATAGGTCTTATCGGCAGGACGTCTTTTAATCCAGTTTTGTCCGCAAGATCTTGCCGCACCGCCGAAAACACCACGGGAAGTCCCGTTATTTCCGACAACCCGTCGCAGAACTTTTTGCCGTAAAGCACGGTATCCGCCGTCGTTTCTTCGCCTAAATTCGCACAGTTCACGATACCCGTGAATTTTATCCGCGCCGCGCTTTCTATCTCGTCTTTTATCGCGAGCGCGTCTTTAAAGTTACGCGTTTCTATCCTGTACGGGTTCACCACCCAGAAGGCGTTATAGTCGTTTTCTTTAAGTATCTCTTCGTAAAACCTGCCGAGTGCCAACGCGCCCCTTTCGTCGCCGCCGATATCAAGCACCGCGTACCGCGTTTTATCGTGTATCATGCGGTAAGATTTCGCGTTCATGGCGGGAATATCCACGTTTGTCTCCGCATAGGGCGAAACCACGAGTTCCACGCCGTTATCGCTTAAAAACTTTTCGGCGTCCACCGTGCGGAAGTAGGGGTTTACGATATCCATATCGTATATGCTGACCTTTTTACCCTGCGCCGAAAGATACGTCGCGTAATTCACCGCCGTAAAGGTCTTGCCGCTGCCGTAATGCCCCATAAACAGGGTAACGCGCTTAACTTCCGTCAAATCTTCACCTTGTAGCACCAGCCGTGCTTGTCGGGAAGTCTTCCCCACTGTATGCCCGTGAGTTCGTCGTAAAGTTCCTGCGTGAGTTTGCCTATCTTATTTCCCGACACGACGTAGTCCTTGCCTTCGTAGTAAAGGTGCCCTATCGGGGATACGACCGCCGCCGTACCCGTGCCCCACGCTTCTTCCAGCGCGCCGCTCTCCGCGGCCTTGCCGAGTTCTTCCACCGAAATAAGCCTTTCGGAAACTTTATAGCCTTTTTCTTTAAGAAGTTCTATGCAGGACTTTCTGGTTATGCCGGGAAGCACCGAACCCGTAAGTTCGGGCGTTACTATCTCGCCGTTTATCTTAAACATCACGTTCATAGAACCGACTTCTTCTATATATTTTCTCTCCACGCCGTCGAGCCAGAGAACCTGCGAAATCCCCTTTTCTTCGGCGCGTTTGCCCGCGCGAAGGCTCGCCGCGTAGTTGCCGCCACACTTTGCGTAACCCGTGCCGCCCCTTACCGCTCTTACGTCGTGGTTTTCTATGCTTATCTTTACGGGGTTGAGCCCTTCCGCGTAATAGTTGCCGACAGGCGAAAGTATTATCACGAAAGTCGCGTTATGTACGGCGTGAACGCCGAGTGTTTCGTCGTTGCCGAACATAAACGGACGGATATACAAAGACGTCCCCGTAAGGTCGGGTATCCAGTCGTAATCGAGATTGATAAGTTCCGTAAGGGCGTTTATCCACATATCTTCGGGGATTGCGGGAAGGCACAGCCGTTCCGCGGAATTGTTCATTCTCGCAAGGTTTTCGAACGGACGGAACATCTGGTAGCCGTCTACAGTCTTATACGCCTTCATGCCCTCGAAAATCTCCGCGCCGTAATGCAATACGGTGGACGCGGGATGTATCGGGATATACCCGAAAGGCGTTATCTTCAAATCGTGCCAACCGTCCTTTTCGTTGAACTGCGCCGTGAACATATGGTCGGTAAAATACTTGCCGAACCCGAGTTTCGAAAAATCGGGCTTTTCTTTAAGCGTCTTGGCTTTTTCCACTTTTATCTCTGACATATCTTAACTCCTTGAACTTATTTTTTGCCGTTTTTAACTTTATTCGCCGCGTCTTCGCGCATCTTGTACTTTAGTATCTTGCCCGCGGCGTTCATCGGGAAACTGTCCACGAAATCGAAATATCTCGGCACTTTGTGCTTGGCTATGTTCCTGACGCAGTAATCCCGTATCTCTTCTTCGGTAAGCGTAGCGCCTTTTTTTACTATCACGAAAGCGTACGCTTCTTCGCCGTACTTTTCGTCGGGAACGCCGACCACCTGCACGTCGCTCACCTTTTCGTTGGTGTAAAGGAAATCTTCTATCTCCTTGGGATACAGGTTTTCGCCACCGCGGATTATCATATCTTTAAGCCTTCCCGTTATGCGGTAATTCCCGTCGGGAAGTTTCATGGCGAGATCGCCCGTGTGCAACCACCCGTCCTTATCTATCGCCTGCGCCGTTTCCTTGGGCATCTTGTAATACCCTTTCATAAGATTGTAGCCCCTTGCGACGAATTCCCCCACCGTGTTGAAAGGCAGTTCTTCGTTGGTTTCGGGATCCACTATCCTGCACTCTATATTCGGAAGGTCGCGTCCTACGGTGTTGACTCTTACTTCTATGCTGTCGTCGGTGCTGGACATAGTGCAACCGGGCGCCGCTTCGGTCTGACCGTACACTATGGTTATCTCTTTCATGTTCATTTTATCGACGACTTCCCGCATTACCGCGACGGGACAGGGACTTCCCGCCATAATGCCCGTTCTCATATACGAAAAATCGGTCTTGCCGAAGTCGGGGTGCGACAACATGCCTATAAACATGGTGGGGACGCCGTGGAAACACGTTATCCTTTCCCTGTTTATGCACTCCAACGCCTGTTTTGGCGAATAGTACGGCAACGGACACATGGTTACCCCGTGCGTTACCGACGCCGTCATGGCAAGCACCATGCCGAAACAATGGAACATAGGCACCTGTATCATCATCCTGTCCGCCGTGGAAAGATCCATCCTGTCGCCTATACACTTGCCGTTGTTTACGACGTTGTGGTGCGTAAGCATAACGCCTTTGGGGAAACCCGTCGTTCCCGAAGTGTACTGCATATTGCACACGTCGTTGACTTCCACGGCGTTGGCGACTACGTCGAGTTCTTCTTTGCTTACGGATTTTGAAAGTTCCGCAAATTCCGAAAAGGTAAGACACCCCGCCTGCTCGAAACCGACGGTTATGACGTTGCGTAAAAACGGCAGCCGTTTACAGCGCAGTTTTTCGCCTTTTTTATTGTTTTTCAGTTCGGGACAGAGTTCGTTCACTATCCCCTGATAGTCGGAATCCCTGTAACCCTTTATCATCACGAGAGTATGAGTGTCCGACTGCTTTAACAGGTATTCGAGTTCGTGTATTTTATATGCGGTATTCACGGTAACCAGTACCGCGCCTATCTTTATGGTCGCCCAGAAAGTAAGATACCACTCCGGCACGTTGGTCGCCCATACCGCGACGTGATCGCCGGATTTTACGCCCACCGCCATAAGCGCGCGGGCGATTTTATTCACTTCGTCGCGGAATTCGGAATACGTTCTCGTATAGTCGAGCGTAGTGTACTTAAACGCAAACTGGTCGGGAAACTCTTCCGCCACCCTGTCTAAAACCTGCGGGAAGGTAAGGTCTATAAGCGTTTCCTTTTCCCATATGAACTTGCCCGTCTTCGCCTTGTTGTCGTAAAGGCTGGTGCGCCACGAAGGCGCGACTTCGAAGGAAGACATATACCCCGCAAACTGCGGCAGAACTATTTCGAGATCCCCTAAACTGCCCAGCGCGTCTTTGGGTATTTCAAGGGAAACAAACCCTTCGTAATTTACCGTCCTTAACGTTTCGCATATATCTTTGACGGGGATTTCCCCTTCGCCCACAAGTTTTATCTTTACGCCGTCTTTTACGCGCTTGCCGTCCTTTATATGAACGTGTTTGACGTGCTTGCCGAGATTTTTGACCGTTACGTCGGGCTCTTCGCCCGCCGAAAATATCGTCGAAAACGCGTCCCACAGCGCGGAAAAATTATCGCTTGCGAATTCCCCTAAAACGTCGGCGGCAAGCGACGTGTCGGAAAACGCGCCGGAAGTTTCCAACAATACGGTAACGCCCGCGTTTTCCGCCTTTTTTATCAGCGCGGGAAACTCTTTTTTTATGGTATTCACCGACGCGTCCTTATCGGCGCAGGTTCTTACGCTTATAAATTCCGAACCTAACTCTTTCGCCGTCTTTATCGCGGTTTCCGCGTCTTTAACAAAGGTTTCGTCGGTGATAAAGGAAGGTACTCCCACGCAGGATACCTTTACGCCGTTTTCAAAGAGTTGCCTTTCGGTAAAGGAAAGCCTGCCTTTTGCAAAAACGTCTTCCGCGCGGTAAACTTCGGCGTTTACGTCCGATATCTCGAAACCGCTTATTTTATTTTCGTTTAAGAGTTTGACGGTCGTATAAAAACTCTCGTTCCAACCCTTGTCTGAAAAGGAAAGTTTCATCCGTCACACTCCGAATACACCGCTTTGTTGATGGCGTTGACGTACGCCCTTATGGACGCTCCTATTATATCGGTGGAAACGCCCCTGCCCGAATATATCGCGCCGTTAAAGCGCAGTTTTACTATCGCCTGACCTATCGCTTCTTTGCCTTCCGTTACCGCGCCGAGTTCGAAATCGTCGAGTTCGAAATGTCTGCCGACCACCGATTCCACGGCGAGAAACGCCGCGTCCACCGGTCCGTTCCCGAAGGAAAGCCCGCTCATCTTCTCGGAATTCTTGCTTAAAACCACGCTCGCCGTGGCGGCTATAACGTTACTGCTGTTTACCGAAAAACTGACGAGAGAGTAGGTTTCCGGCACCTGCATCGCGCTGGTGGCGATTATAACGTCGAGTTCTTTCGTGTTCACCGTCTTTTTGTCGGAAAGCCGTAAAAATTCCGAATATACTTTCTTTAAGTCCGCCGCGCTTAAATCGTAACCGCGCTTTTTTATTATCTTTGAAAGTGCGGCTTGCGTAACGGTTTTTTCTATGTCTTCCGTCTTTTCGTCGGAAAATTTTTCGTCGCCGTTTACGTCGGCCTTATCTCCGCAAAGTTCGGCTATCGCGCGCACCGTTCTCTTTATCGCCGTAACGTTTAAATTAAGCGCGTAATCTTTCTGCGAAGTCGCGACGAGAGCCGACACGAATTTATCCAAAGATACGGCGTTTTCCGTCCTGTACGCCGATACCTTTACCCCGTCCACGCCGAAGGGTAGCGCCGACACCGCCGTCGCCGTGCCCATCGAAAAGGCGTCGCTTACCCCGATACAGAGTTTCACCCCGTCGAGTTCGGGAACGGCGGCTTTCACGCCGCTTATAAAATCCGTAAACTCCGACGGCAGCATACTGCCGGTAAAATCTATTAAGGACACCGTCTTTACCCCGTGGGATATAGCCGCGCGGACGACGGAATACAAAAATGCAGGTTCTGCGCGGGTGGCGTCGAGAAGCGATATTTCCACGTCGCCGCAAAGCGATACCGCTTTATCGACGAGAGAAACTATGAGTTCTTCCACCGCTTTCGGCTTTTTGCCGAGAAGATATTCCATCTGCACCGAAGATACCGGCACGCAGACGTTGAGTCTTTTCTTTTTTGCGCCGAAAATAAGCGAAAAATCCCTTTCCACGGTTTCCGCGTCTTTTCCCGTGCGACATGATATGACCGATTTATTTATGCACGAACAGAGCGTCTTTATAAGCAGTTCTTCCGCCTTGTCGTTTTTTAGGGGGGCTACTTCCACGACGTCCACGCAAAGTTCGTTAAGTCGCTTTACTATCTCCATTTTTTCCTTGAACGAAAGATCCCTGCCGTCGTTTTCGGCAAGAACCAGCGACATATCGGAAACCGAAACGCTTTTCATAAAGTTACCTCCTTAAAAAAATGCGCCCCGAACTTTATAGTTCGGGACGAAATGACCGCGGTACCACCCGTATTGTTGCAAAAAACAACCTCTCTAATCTTATAACGGAGATCGTCCGAACGTAACTACTAGGCCCAAAAGCCTTTCGAAACGCCTGCCGCAAAGTGAGCGACCCTATTCTCTCCGTCGGCTTACACCCGCCGCCGACTCTCTGTTTCCGAAAAATAGGGAATAGTTTTGCCATCGCATTTATTCCGAGTTTTATATTATTATACCTGTACTGCCGAATCTTGTCAAGCGTTTAGCAATCGGCGTTACTTTATTTTTAATAAATTTTTAAGGTTTGCGGCGAGTATTTTTTCCTTTTCTCCGTCACTTAAACCGAGTCTGTAAAACCTTTCGAGTTCTTCCTTTGCGTCCCACATGGGAAAGTCGGTGCCGAAAAAGAATTTTTCCGATCCGAAACGGTGTATAAGTCCCGTCGCCTTTTCTACGGAAATAAACGGCAAAGACGAACTCGTATCAAAATACACGTTATCTATACCTTCGTAAACCGAAAGTTCGTCCCAGCAACGGTAACCGCCGAAATGCGCGCCGATAAAATTGACGTTCTTATATTCTTTCGCAACTTTAGCGAGCCTTGCGGGCTTGGAATATTCGTACCTGTCGTCGCCGGTGTGAAAAAGTATCGGCAATTTATCCCCTACCGCTCTGTAAAACTTTCTGACGTTTTCGCCGTCGATATAAAATTTCTGAAAATCGGGGTGAAGTTTAACCCCCATGAACCCGTTTTTAACGCACCACTCCACTTCTTCTTCCGTTTCTTCTTCGGTAAGATCCTGGTGCAAGGTCATAAAACCGATAAACTCTTTATGTTCGTCTATTTCGCGCTTGATAAACTCGTTGATAGGTCTTACCTGCGACGCTTTGGTCGCGCAGGAGTGCACCACGAATTTCGATATCCCCGCTTTTTTACCCGTTTCTATAAGCCTTTCGGGAGTGCCCGCCGGCATAGCCATCTTTATGTCGTAGAATTCCCCTATCGCCACCGTCGCCTTTTCGGCTATCTTCGGGGGGTAAATGTGTGCGTGCGCGTCTATTATCTCCATTTCCGTTCTCCTTTTAAGTCCTATCGCTTTCCCCCGCGAATACCCTTAAGTACGAAATGTCGGTCTTCCACTCCGACACCTTGTTTCTTCTTATATGCTCTTCGTTGGCTTTCTTCAACGCCGCCCTGTACTCGGCGTAGGTCGCCCCGTTGACTTTCATATAATGTTCTTCGGCTCTTTTCTCGTCGCCTTTAAGTTGCGTCCTGCCGATATGTATAACGCTGTGGCAATCCTTGCACACGGCGATAACTTCTTCGAGTTTCTGAACCCCTTTTTTTTCGTCGTAACTCCACCGTTCGTGCGCTTCCAATTTATCCGTCTTCTTTCCGCACACGGCGCATTTTCCGCCCGCACGCCTTTTAACTTCGGCTTTTATATACTCCCACTGACTCTTATTGAGAATACTCCTTAAATTGAAATACCAGCAGCCGTCGGGCACGAGTTCTATTTTCAGTATCTCTTTATCCATTTTTACGCTCTCGAACCGTGGCACACGAAATACAAAATCTGGTATTCGTCCGAAAGATTTTTAATAAGCGAAATCGCCGCGATCACCTTTTCGTCGTCCAAATTACAGAACGGATCGTCGAGTATCATGAACGGTTTTTCTCCCGTAAACAACACGTCGGTAAGGGAAAATCGCTTGCATATCTCGAAAAGATTGCGATACCCCTTACTGAAAAACTCCGTGTCGCGCGCCGCGCCGCCTATCTGTACGCTTACTTTCATATCGGTATCTATGACCGCCGAAAGATCCGCACCCGAAATAAGTTTCAGGTACTTATTAAGGCTGTCCTGCAAAGGCGCGCGGTATTTTATTTTAAGCGATTCGTCGGCGGCTTTCATAAATTCCACGGTTTTAACGAGAATTTTAAGTTCCTTTTCGCACGCCGCAAGTTCTTCTTTTAGTTCGTTTTTCGCCGCTTCGGAATAAACGAGAGAATCCGCCGTTTCGTCAAGCGATTCGATCCGAGAATTGACGCGTTCTATCTGCTTTACCTTTTCGCCGTACCACTCTGTCGCCGTTTTGAGTTTATCGTTAAGTTCGGCAACGCTTTCGCCGCCTTCCGTCTCGCCGTCCGTTGCGCCTACCGCCGCGATCGCGTTTATTTCTTCCGTCAATTTCGCGATTCTTTCGGCGCATGCCGCGCTTTCTTTCGCCGCGTCTTTAACGATATTAAGCCGCTGTCTGAAATCGGGCGTTTCTCCGCCGAAATCGAATCTTGCGAAAAACTCGTTCAACCCCTTTTCAAGTTGCACTTTACAATCTTCGGCAACCGCGAGTTCCCGCTTTTTACGTTCGTAAACTTCCGTCAGTTCCGCGTTGTCGCGTTTGCCCATCGCAAAAAATCCCGCAACTACGCCCGCGCACAGTAATACCAGTCCCCACAAATGTACGGCGACCGAAACGATTATTCCCGCCACGCAAAGCAATGCGGCGAAAACGAGTATGAAAATATTAAGCCGTTTCTGCCGTTTCGTGGGTTTTACCGCTTTTTTCGGCGAAAATTCCGCCGTTATATCGGCGATATCGTCTTTAAGCATATCGACCTTCGTCGATACGTCGTAAAAATCGTTTATACATTTTTCGCAGTCGGTTATCTGCGCCGCCGTCAGATTTTTACCGTTAAGCGTGCCGTCAAACGCCGCCTTTTTCTCTTTGACCGCGGCAAGTTCGGCTTTTAACGCCGCCGAACGTTTCGCGCGCTCGGCAAACGCTTCTCTCTTCCCCGCCTTTTCTATTTTTTCGGTAAGCGATTTTATGCCCGCCGCAAGTTCGTCGCGATCGGCAATAAGCGCGTCGCGTTCGCCCGCCAAAGTTTCCGCCGAACTTATCGCGCGGCGGTTTCTTTCGATAACGTCGTCTGTTTCCGTTATCTTTCGTTTCAATTCGTAAATTCTGCCCTTATCGCCCCGCGCTTTCAACGACTTTATTTTTTCGTCAAGTTTATCAAGCGCCTTGTCGAACGCGTCAGAGTCCTGCACTTCGCACACTTCGTTGAATTTCGCCGTTATGCTGGTATTGCTTTTTATCTCGAAATCTTTCTGCGAAAAATAGGTCGTGGATAAAAATCCTTCTTCGTCGATACCGAAAACACGCTTGCCGAGATTTTCCGCCCCCGCGCCTTCGGTGAACTCTTTACCGCTCGCAAGATCGTAAAGTTTTACCGTGTCGTCGGACGCTTTCGCGCCGAAAAACCTTTCTATCTTAAATTTCTTGCCGCCCCACTCGAAAGTAAGACTGCCGCCGAATTTTTCGGTAGAATTCCACGGCGCGTATTTTTTGCGCTCGTTATCGTCTACGGTTCTTTTGGCGTCGTCAAGCCCGTAAAACATAGCCTTTATAAAGGTGGCGAAAGTGCTTTTGCCCCAACCGTTTTCTTCTTTAACAGTATTGAGCCCGCCGCCGAAAGTATAAGAAAAATCTTTCAGTTTGCCGAAAGCGGAAACGTAGCAATCGATAAGTTTCATATCAGAGTTCCCCCTTTAACGCGGCAAGCCCCGTTAAGATTATCCTTTCTTTTTCTTCTTCCGAAACGTCGCTAGAAAGTACTGCCCTGACGAATTCGCCGCGCACGGATTTGTCCGCCGCGAAATCTTCCGCCGAAACTTTTAACGTAGTGCAATCGTACACCTTCGCAAAGAAAAATTCTTCGTTAAGGCGGAAAGCGAGATCGTCTTTATCGACGATAAAATCGGCGTCGTGCCCGCCCGTAAGTATCACTTTCACAAGACTTTTCCCGTCGTAAGCCGAACGCAGTTTTTCCAGAATTTCGTTACGCAGCGCGTAAAAAGACCGTGCGTTTTCCACGGAAAATTCCGCCGTGGCGAGTATTCTGCTGCAAAACGGCACGAAACGTCGGGATAGTTTTTTGCCGTCGGTTTCCAAAAGCACGAAACCTTTTACGCCGGTTTCGTCGAATCCCCTGCCGTCGAGACAACCCGAGTATGCGTAAACGCCGCGTTCGTCGATCGTGCCTTCGGCGTAAGAGTGAATATGCCCGAGTGCAAGATAATCTATATTTTTGTTTTTAAGTAGCGGCAGACTTACGGTTTCCGCCGCTTCTTCCGATTTGTAACCGAGTATCTGCCCGTGCATACAGACGATATTTATATCGTCCGCGGTGGTTTTAAGCCCGTCGTACACGAACGGCGCGTTATACTTGTCGAAAGTTATTCCGCGAACGGAAACGTCGCCGTATCTGTATTCCGTCCAGGTATTGCCGAACACTTTGAAATTAGACGGCATGTCGTCGCCCCACGCGCTTAAAAACTCCCCGTCGTGATTGCCCGAAAGATATAAAAAATCGGTATCGGGCGCGCTTTTTACGCCTTCTATAAACCGTAACGCCGTCTTTTTTGAAATACGGGGCGAATCGAAAGCGTCGCCCGCGATGATAACCGCGCGCACGCCTTCGTCGCGCGCATAATCGCACATGCGTTCGAACGTGTGCAGAATCTCGTCTCGACGCAGTTTACTTTTTTCGGCGGGCAGACCCTCTATTTTGGAATCTATATGCAGATCCGCGCAATGGATTATTTTCATTTTTCTCCCTATTTCACGATGCTTATATAGATTATATAGTAAATCCCGAAATAAGTAAAGCGCAGCAAAGCCGTAAAATAAAAAAATCCCCCGAAGAAAAACTTTTCTTCGGGGCAAAATCATACGCCCTTTGTTATTCCGTAACGGCCGCTTCTTCGTTTTTTACGTCTTCCGCCGCCTTTCGCTTTTGCCGCTTATCGTTTATTCTTTTCAGCGTGTGAAGTTTGGAAAGATTATACCGCAGTATCGCGTAGGACAAAAAGTTCACGAACGCGTTGACGACGGCGACGAACAGTCCTATGCGGAAAAAATACCCCGCGTACGCAAATTCGATAAAGCCAAGCAAAAAGCCGAATATCATGCCCAACGCGTGCCCGCACACGCCGAAATTCGCCTCTTCTATGAACCTGTCGACGTATTCGTTGTTGGTGGGATCGGCTATCTTGTTTTTGCGAAATCCCGTAAGGTGTCCTAACTCGGGTACGAGATCTTTCCACTTTTTTATGCCGATTTTTTCATAGAACCTGCATTTTTTCTTGCTTGCGGCAAAGCGCGTCTTATCGGCGGTAAACCACTTTTTGGGAAGCAGCCACCTTGCCACCGTGGCGAATATTCCGTCTATTATCACCACCGCGACCACCGAAAGTACCACCGCTATTATTATTGACCACGCGCCGAAACCTTTGTCCGGCGCGGCGAACGCGACGTTTACCCCCGCTATCGCCGCCATGCAGAAAAGTATGAATCCCAGGTAAAGCATATCTATCTTTCGTAGGAAAGCGGCTTATTATACGCCCTTTCGTATATCTCCTTCCAAACCTTATAGTTTTCGTCCCGCATAAAGGTTTCGTTGTCTTTTGCCGAAAGTTCCGCCCGCCCGTATATCGGCTCCGAAAACCAAAGCGTATAATTCCGTATCGCGTCGCCGTCTGCGTCGAACCTGTCGGAATCTTCCATCGTGATAAACACGGGAAGGACGGGAACGTCGCTTTTTAACGCAAGCCTGAACGCCCCGCTCTTTAACGGGCGCGGCTTTTCGTAGTTTGGCCACATTGCCTGTTCGGGGTAAACGAGTATCTTTTCGCCCCGCTTTAAAAGAACGTCCACCGCCTTCATGAACTTTATCATGACGGCGGGACTTTCCGCAAGCGGAAGGGTGTTGCAATGCCTGAAAAAGAAACCGAACAGCCCCTTAAAAGCCGTATAATTGCCTTCCTTTATGACCTTGTAGAGTTGCCCGCCCTTGGGAAAATATTCCCTTATCGTCCTGTAAACGGCGTAATGATCGTAAATGGAAAAATGATTGCAGGTTATTATCGCGCCGCCGTCTTTTACTTTAAGATAGTTTTCTATCCCGTGCACGGCTTTTATGCGGAAATTGCCCTTCTTTATCTCTTTTTCAAAGTACTTGATCGCAAGGCGGTTGGCAATCTTCGTCAGAGTTTTCGAAAAAGGCTTTTCGCAGAGATAATCGGCTTTATTTAAAGTAAGCGGAACGGCGGGCGGATCGTCCGTAACGTCCTTATCCCACAGCCCCCGTTTTTCGTAGTCCGCTATTCTTTCCGCGATTTTGCGCTTTATTTCCGAATTGCCGCCGCTATCTTCCATTTCAGGCATTCTCCGATTGCAGTCTTAAAAAGTTGTTTTCGCTGTCTATCAATTCACGCGCCATTTTTATGAGCGCGATAAAACCTATCTCGTCGTTTTTCTTGTCCTGTTCCGTGGTCTTCTTACGCATTTTTATGAGATCTTTGTAGTACGGCGTCGCCTTGGCGTATTTCCAGAAAATATCCTGACATAAAACGTCGTCGTACTTCCACGGACGGAATTTCATTTTGAAATGTATCGCTTTAAGTTCGTTCACGTCGGAAATAAGTTCCGGCATAGGCGTTTTGTTCCAGCACGGATCTATGTATTTTATCTTGCCCTGCAAAAGCACGTTAAGACAGTCCTGATCGGGCGCGATCTCGAACTTATATTTCAACATATACTCGATAAACTTTTTCTCCGTCTGCGTCTTTTTATACTCTTCGGTATTGAACAAAAGCAAGCCCGAATTAAAATACTCGTACTTATCCACACCGAGAAAATCTTCCACGTACTCGGCAAAACCCGCTATCGCGGGGACTATCTCGTCTTTCGTTACCCCGAGTACGCATCCCGTAAGGTCGGTGTCGAAAAGTTTCGCCACGTCGTCGTTGAACACTATGTCGCTGTCAAGATACAGGATCTTTTCGTAATTCGGGAAAAGCGAAGGTATGAATATGCGGTAGAATATCGCGTTGGTGTAGTAATCCCTTAAACGGAGTTTGCCGCTCAAAGATTTCATGCGGTCGGCGACGTCCACGAATTCCAGAGAACCGTTTCCGCCGAAACCTTCCGCGCTTTTTAAGAGAAGTTTCTGGTTCTTCTCGCTTATTCCGGTGTTAAGAACGTATATCCTGTAAAAACGGCCTGCCGAGGCGTTTTCCATTATCGACCTTATGGACACGCACAGAAACGGCGCGTAGTTGTCGTCCACCGCGAAAACTATCGGAATTTCTTTTTCGTTGAAAGTTTTTGTCATTTTTGATCTCCCGTTTTTCGGTTTTTCCGCAATTATTGTATTAAATCGACAGAAAAATATCAAGCGTTTTTCGCCTACTTAACAGGTTTGGGCGGTGAAAATTAAGAAAGTCCTCTCTACCGTTAGAGAATACTCTCTCTACTTTTACGAGAGTCGGTTCTATGTGCCGAATATTTTTAGAAAAATTGCTTAAAAACTTGCTTTTTTCGGTAAGGTTTGATAAAATTACAGGTATGAAAGAGGTAAAAGACTGTCTGGCGGAAAATCTTACGCGTCTAAGACAGGCAAGCGGTATAACGCAATCGGAACTTGCAAAAACTCTCAACTACACCGATAAATCGGTGTCGAAATGGGAACACGGCGACGCCGTTCCGCCTATCGACGTGCTTAAAAAGCTTGCGGATATCTACGGCGTAACGCTGGACTTTCTCACCGAAGAACATTTAGACGGCGAATACGACAGAAAGTATAACGTAAAGGGAAACAGACCGAATAAGATCATAATTACCCTGCTTGCCGTGTCGTTGGTGTGGATAATAGCGACGCTGCTTTTTATTTACGGGCTCACCTTAGCGCAGGGAAATTACTGGCAGGTGTTCGTGTTTTCCGTCCCCGTGTCTATTATCGTGCTTATCGTGTTCAACGGGATATGGGGCAGAAGAAGGTATACGTTCGCGCTTATATCCTTACTCGTGTGGTCGGGACTCGCAAGCATATACATATTATTTCTCGAAAACAACCCGTGGGCGATATTTATAATAGGACTGCCCGTACAGGTTGCGATAATACTGTGGTCGCAACTTAAAAGGTCGTAAAATAAAGGCGTAAATCAACTTAAATTTTGTTGCAAAATAAAAAATATTGTGCTACAATAATTTAGGTCGTCGGGGTATGGCGCAGTTGGTAGCGCGCTTGTCTGGGGGGCAAGAGGCCGTGAGTTCAAGTCTCGCTACTCCGACCATGAACTAACTCTGTCTTCAATCTTAAAAAAAGATTGATGGCAGAGTTCTTTTATTCCCGCATTGCGGGCATAAAAGCCACGGCCTACGGCCGCGAGACGCGATTGACCGCTTAACGAAAGCGGTAACAATCGCTATTCCGTCGCTTCGCTCCTTACAAGTCTCGCTATCTCGCTATAAGGCGTAAAAAATCGACGCGATTTAAGAAATCGCGTCGATTTGATTTCTAGAATACTTTCCCGTTTTATTTAATTGTCGGAATTGCATAATTACGTGCAATATTTTTTCGTTGCATAACAAAGCACGTGATTTCGACGGCTAACAGAATTAAAGCAAATACAATCAAGGCAAACGAAAGTACGTTGAGTCTAAAAACAACATTGATTGAGGACGAACCGCTTTGGTTTGCTATCCATTTTATGCAATTTAACCCAACGCCGGAAATGACCGTAAATACGATAGATAACAACGTAACGATTGACGCTAATATTATACCGGCAATAGATTTGTGTTTGTCATCTATTGCTTCTATGGCGGAATAGACGGCGAAAATCGCAAGCAATACTATCAACACTAACGTAATGATATGCCCCGTCAGTCCCAAAGAAAACGCTGTATTCGCTTTTCTTATCTCTTGTACGGTATAGGATGAAGATTTAGTGCCGTATGCAGCAAATATATATGCGACAATGAAAACGAAACCGCTCGTAACTTTCATGATCTCTGACGCAGAGTTTTCCCTTACAGTAAATTGTCCGCCTAAAATAAGTAACAACAGTACCGAAATTATCGCGCACGCTCCCGAAAAAATCGTTTTATACAGAACCATCCCGCGCAAAGCAGAACCTTTTACCGTTATTTTTGATGCAAACATAATTGCACAGAAAATTAAAGAAACTATTATTCCGGCAACCGTTGCGCCGTTAAGACGATAATTTATTCTCGCCGTTTCCGACGAACTTATGCCTGAGATTTGCATAAATACCAAAGACCTGAAACATATTGCGCCCGCAAGAAAACTTATGACAGTAGCAAACATGAAGTTTTCCGCACTCTTCGTTTTTCTACCGAGTAACGTTTTTATAAAACGGCAGACAGATATTATAAAGAAAGTGGTGGTCAAAATTATCGTAGCAGATGCGATAATGGTCTGGAGTATCGCATAAAACCAACATGCTTCGGGCACGACTTCCGTATAATTGTCCGTTGTTTCAAGAACGCTTATAAAGTCAAAATTGTTACCGAAACAGTCGAAAATATTAAAAGCGCCCAATATATTACCCGTGGCTGTCATGGATGCTGAGATTTCATCGGAAGAAGAAAATATTTTAATCGATATTCCTGAAAAAAACATAAATATAAAAGCAACCACTGCGCCCACAAAACCTACCGATAGCCCTACAAGCGAAACAATTTTTTTCCAGTCGCTTTCCCTTTTTTGCGACATTTTGTTTACACCATCGGGTTTCGCCTGCTCCTGCGCTTCTCCGCAAGCGGGACAAAAATTCCCTTCATAAACCTTGCCGCAGTTTTTACAAACGGTTTTTCCGTCTACACGAGTACCGCACGCCGTACAAAAAACCGCATCTCCGTCTATAAATGCGCTACATTTCGGACACTTCTTTTTCCCGTCTAATCTCTCGCCGCAATTCTTGCAATATACCGCGCTTTCTTCGTTTTCGGTAGAACAATGCTTACAAATCATTTTCAATTTCCCATAATCCTGTGTCAATTTGTGTATTTTGTGTATATTATAACAAAAGTGTCTGCGTTTAGCAATACTTTGTCGAAAAAACTTAACCGACGGTAAGACAAAATTTCCATTAAAAACGGGCGCAACGATAAATCTTGCGCCCGTTTTGATCTTTCCCGTTTTATTTAATTGCCCTTATACGCCGTGTCAGGACTGTCTTGGATAAAGCCCAACGCGTTGAATTCTTCTTCCGTGTCGAATTCTTCGGCGTTCTCGTAGGCGGCGAGTTTACTGATGGAAACTTCGTAAGCCGTCATTATCCTTATTTCTTCGTCGGAAATGCGCTTTTGATATTCCCTGCTCTGAATTCTTCCCGCTATGGCTATTTTCTCGCCCACTTCGAGGTTTTTGGCGAACCGCGCGTTTCTGCCCCACGCTATACACGGGATATAATCGGACTTGTTGTAAGAACGGTTTACCGCGATAAGTATATCCGCTATCTCTCTGTTGAACGGCGTCGTCCTGTACACGGGCGGCTTACATATATAGCCCGAAAGCACTATGCTGTTGGGGTTTTTCACCGGCGCGTCGTCTAATATTTCTCTCACGAACACCGTAAGCATAAGTTTACTTTTTCCGTCCACCAACTTGTTGTAACTGCGAAACTGCCCCAAAGCGTTGATAACGCTGCCCGTTTTAAGGTCCTTATCGGCGATAAGCCTTTCGGAAACCGTTACCGGCAGTACGTCGCCCTGTCCCGAAAGCCTTTTCACCAGCACGTTCATTTCGTAAAAGCCTTCGCCGTAAACTTCGTGCGAAAACTCCGCTTCGGAAACTATTTCCCCGCTGATAAATACCTTGTTGTTTTTCTCCGTTAAATTGTTCATATATGTTTCCTCCAAATGAATTTCAAACGTTTATCAGCGATCTCTGCGTTCCGTCGGGCAGTATTTTATAATCGCTTTTATATATCAGTTCCCCTATCGGCACGAACTCGTACCCCTTCTCTTTCAGCGCGGTAATTATAGCGGGCAACGCTTCCGCCGTGTGTTTGCCCTGATTGTGAAACAACACTATCGCGCCGCTCTTTACCCTTTTAACAACCCTTTCGGTGATCTCGCCCGCGGAAAGGTCTTTCCAGTCGAGACTATCCACCGACCATTGTATCGTATAAAGCCCGAGTCTTTCCGCCGTTTCTATAAGCAGGTCGTCGTAGTCGCCGTACGGCGGGCGGAAAAGCGTTACTTTTTGCCCCGTTACCTTTTCTATCGCGGAAGAAGAATCGGTCAGTTCCTTTTCTATCGCCGCCACGTCTAACTTGCTCATATACGGGTGCGTAGAAGAGTGCGTGCCTATTTCGTGCCCCGCTTCGCTTATTTTAAGCAAGTATTCGGGATATTTTTCCGACCAGAACCTGACCGCGAAAAAGGTGCATTTTACGTTTTCTTCCGCCATTACGGAAAGTAACTTGTCGGTGTAATCCACGCCCCAGGCGCAGTCGAAAGATATCGCTATTCTGTTATCCTGCCGCTCTACCGCGTATATCGGGAGTTTTCTTAACGTCCCGCCGTAAAACACGGCGTACGCGCCCGAAAACGACAGCGTAAGCGCGGAAAATAGCCCCGTTAAAACAAGCGCAAGCGCGAAAATAAGATTTCTTTTTTTAAGGCAGGTAAAATACATTTTAATTGCTCCGCAAAATAAAAAAACCGCGGTTTGTGTCAAAAAAACTCGTCTTTCGTCGATTATCCCGCGGTTTATCCTATTAAATTGTATTAACTTTCCGCACGGTTTAGAACGCTTTTCATAAACCGCGAACAAAGTTAAAGCGGCGAACGAAGTTCGCCGCTTTAATTTTATCTTTTACCTTTACAGTTGGCTTCTTATTATCTTTCCCGAAACGGTCTTGGGAAGCGAATCCCTGAAGACTACCACTCTCGGGTATTTGTAGGGCGCGGTATTGCTCTTTACGTAGGCTTGTATCTCTTTCTTCAATTCTTCCGTGCCTTCCTTGCCCTTTACTAAAACTATGCTCGCTTTTACGACCTGTCCCCTGACTTCGTCGGGTTCGGCGGAAACGCCGCACTCCAAAACGTAAGGCAATTCCATAATGACGCTTTCTATCTCGAACGGTCCTATGCGGTAACCCGACGATTTGATGACGTCGTCGATTCTTCCGACGTAGTGATAGAATCCGTCTTCGTCCCGCCACGCGGTATCGCCCGTGTGGTAAAACCCGTCTTTCCAGGTGGCGGCGGTCGCTTCGGGATTTTTATAGTATTCCACGGCAAGCCCGCAGGGCAAACCGTTCTTTATGCCGACCACTATTTCGCCCACTTCGCCGACCTTGACGCTCTTGCCGTTTTCGTCCACGATATCTATATCGTATATCGGCGCGGGAACGCCCATAGACCCTATCTTATGCGGCGCGCCGATAAGATTGCCTATAAGCATAGTCGTTTCCGACTGACCGAAACCTTCGTGTATCTTTAAACCCGTGAGTTTTTCGAACTGACGGTAAACTTCGGGGTTTAAGGCTTCGCCCGCCGTGGTCATATGCTTTACCGAAGACATATCGTATTTGGAAAGATCCTGCTTTATCATCATGCGCAGCATCGTAGGCGGCGCACAGAAAGACGTTATGTGGTATTTGGCGAACATAGGCAGAATATCCGACGCGTCGAACTTATCGAAATCGTACACGAAAATAGGCGCTTCGCACAGCCATTGACCGTACAGTTTTCCCCACATGGACTTTGCCCAGCCGGTATCGGAAATGGTATAATGCAGTCCGTCGGGATCTACGCCGTGCCAGTACTTCGCGGTATGGAAATGCCCAAGCGGGTATTTATAGTTATGGAGTGCCATTTTGGGATACCCCGACGTTCCCGACGTAAAGAACATTATCATGGGATCGTCGCCGCAGGGCGAATTTTCCGTCCTGTCGAAATGCGTGGAAAACATCTTGTACTCTTCGTCGAAATTGCGCCAGCCGTCTCTTTCGCCGTTGACGGTGATTTTTATTTTCACCGACGGGCATTTTGCCGCCGCTATATCCGCCTGATGCGCGGTGTCGCCGTCCGCGGTGCATATTATAGCAGAGATCCCCGCCGCCTTGAATCTGTACTCGAAGTCGTGTTCCTGTAACTGGTTGGTGGCGAGTATCGCTACCGCGCCGAGTTTATTTAAACCCAGCATGGCGAACCAGAACTGGTAGTGCCGCTTTAACACGAGAAGGACCTTGTCCCCTTTCTTTATTCCGAGAGACTTAAAGTAGTTGGCGCACCTTGCCGACTGCTTTTTTACGTCGGCGAAAGTGAACCTGCGCTCGGTCTTATGCGCCGAAACGTGCAGCATGGCGAGTTTGTCGGGCTCTCTTTCGCCTATCTTATCAATGATATCGAAAGCGAAATTGAACCTTTCGGTGTTTTTGAACTTTATCTTTAAGGGCGTGCCGTTTTCGTCTTCCTTTACGTCGATAAAATTATGATATTCGCGGTAGCCGCGGTCTTTCTTTCCTGCGTCTTTTACGGGCCTTAATATCTTTTCGGGTTGGAGGTCGGGAATAGGCTCGCCCGACGGATTTAGCACTATCGCGTAAAATATACAGTCCTTGCCGCCTACCGCTATCATGCCGTGCGGCGTGCCGCTGTCGTAATAAATGCTGTCCCCCGCGTTTAAAATCTCCGTGTGGTTACCGACCTGCACTTTAAGGTTCCCCGATACCACTATGTCGCATTCCTGCCCCGCGTGAGTCGTGCACTCTATTTCCTTTTCTTCCGCGCCTTCGACGTACTTGGATTCGACGTACAACGGCTCGGCTATCCTGTTCTGAAAGGCGTTTGCAAGGTTATAATAAGTCATACCGTGGGCGTTGGCTATCTCTTCACCCTTACCGCTTCTAGTTACCGTGTAGGAAGAAAGCAACGGACTCGTACCTTCTATTATGTCGGTTACGTTGACGCCGAAAACTTTCGCACAACGGTATATAAAGGCGAAGTTAAGGTCGGTTTCACCCTTTTCGCACAGGATATATTCGTTTAAGGAAACGCCCGTTTCCTTCGCCATATACTCCGTGGTGAAACCTTCTATTTCCCGCAGGTCTTTGATGCGGGACGCCATTTCTTTTATCTTGATATCGAGATTTTTTTCCATATTCTCTCCTTTCGCGGTATTAAAAAAACCCGTCTTAAAAGTAAACTTTACTTTTGAGACGAGTTATTCACCCGCGGTACCACTCAAATTGCAAAAAATTTTGCCACTCTTGGGATCTATCAATCCCTATGCCTTTACGCAGCAATCACGGGAAGGTTCTACCGGCGTAAAACGCTTTCTTCCTTCCGACTCCGAAGTTACGCGAACATTTCCTATCCCAACGGCTTTCACCTGCCCCGTTTCTCTGTGGAGAAGTTCAGAAATACCGCCCCTTCATCGACGCCTTTATCTGATTGATATAAATATACCACGCACGAAAATTTTTGTCAACGATTTATCGCCGTATTTTCTATCTTTATTTTTTCCGAAGATTTTTACGGCTATTTATAGGTAAAATCGTCCTTTCGGCAAAATAACCGATAAACCCCGTCTAACCTTTTGCAAAAACCCGTTATTTGTGGTAGAATAAAGTAAATTGCGGATATGGCGGAACTGGCAGACGCGATAGACTTAGGATCTATTTCGAAAGAGTGGGGGTTCAAGTCCCTTTATCCGCACCA
>DBVR01000012.1 GCA_002308755.1 Christensenella sp. UBA1259 | reverse complement strand
TTTAGCAAATTTTTTTTAAAAAATCAACCGTTTAAATGAAATATTCGAATATTTTACGCATTATGTACGATAAAAAGGAAGAAAATGGCCATATCGTCCTTTGATATACACTTTTTCGATGCTGTTGAGGTTGAAAATTAAAACGTTTCGTATCAATCTTTATTTGCAATATCGGCGGGTTTGTTGTATAATAATCGAAAAGGTGGTGGTTTTATGAAATTTTGGGAAATAAATTACGAAAGATTAGATCTTAAAAAAATCAAAAATGAACTCGTTTCCTTGGAAAAACAGTACAAAAAGGCAAAGTCATACGAAGAGGCGGAAGAGATTCGGAACAGAATCGAAAAATTTACGGCGGAAGAACTCTATACCCCGATATCTTACGCGAATATAAGGAACAGTATAGACGTTTCCGATAAGTTTTTCGACGAAGAAGTAAAATTCTACAATAAAAACATGTTCAAGTTTTTAAGCGTGTCGAAAAAGATAAACAAAGACCTGATAAACTCCCCTTTCAAGGCGGAATATATCGAAAACGGTTACGGATTAAAACTGAAAATCGCCGAAGTTTCGTTGCGACAACAGTCGTTTAAGACGGTTCTCCTTGATATAAAAGAGTCCATGCTTATGATGGACTACTCCAAAGTAACGGCGCAGGCAAAGACCGATTTCGACGGCAAACAACTTAACTTTTACGGGCTGCTAAAGGAAATGCAGGATCCCGACCGCGAACACAGAAAAAACGCCCTTAAAGCGTGGTCGGACCTTTACGAATCCATAAGCGGAAAACTCGACGATATTTACGACAAACTCGTAAAAATACGTTGCAGACAGGCAAAAAAACTAAAATACGATAATTTCGTAAAGATGGTGTACGACAGAAGAAGTATTTTCGACTACACCCCCGAGGACGTAAAAACATTTAAAGAACTCGTAGCCGAACATATAGTACCCGTCTGTGCAAAACTCAGAGAAGAACAGGCAAAAAGGCTCGGCGTAGATAAACTGTATTACTACGACGAATCGCTTTTCTATAAAGAAGGTGCGCTCGTACCCGAAGGGACTGCCGAAGAACTTATCGAAAAAGCGAACGAAATGTATAACGCAATGAGTAAAGAAACGGGCGAATTCTTTACCTTCATGAAAGAAAACGGCTATTTCGATCTGGAAACAAAGCCAAACAAACGGGGCGGCGGGTATTGCACGGAACTGCCCAAATACAAAGCGCCGTTCATATTCAGCAACTTTAACGGCACGAGTGCGGACGCGGACGTTTTAACGCACGAAGCGGGACACGCTTTTGCTGGCTACACCGCCCTGCACGGCGAAAAAGATATCTATGCGCAGGACGATATGACTATGGATATAGCCGAAATACACTCCATGTCCATGGAACATTTCGCCTACCCCTATATGGAAAAGTTCTTCGGCGACAAAGCCGATAAATACCGCTTTGCGCACCTTACGGAAGCGTTTATTTCCATCCCCTATCTCTGCGCCGTGGACGAATTCCAGCACAGAGTTTTTGCAAACCCGAAATGTTCCGCCGAAGAAAGAAGAAAGATATGGAAAGATATAGAAGAAAAATTCTTGCCGTGGAGAGATTACGGGGACCTTCCCTTCCTTGAAAACGGCGGGTTCTGGATGCAAAAACAACACGTATTCCTGTATCCTTTCTACTACATAGATTACGCGCTCAGCCAGATATGCGCTTTTCAGTTCTACAAAAAGGAAACGGAAAACCACGAAAACGCTTGGAAAGACTATTACAAGCTGTGCACGATAGCGGGAAAACAAGGCTATTTCGACACGCTGAAAGCGGTCAATTTAGAAAGCCCGTTTAAAGAAGAAACCGTTAAAACGGTTGTGTCTTTCGTGACCGCGCAACTCGACGAATTGAGAAAGAAAATTTGAAAAGGCTATTGACCTTTAAGGGGTTATAGTTTATCCCATATGTGATGTATATATATTCCGTTTATTAAGGGATATGAATACGAAATCACGGTGGGTTGCCGTTACGCTATTGACAAAGCTGAAATATACGTTTAATTTTGAAAGGTATAATGCAAGGTGTAGACGGATTACTCGGTATCTTCTTTTCGGAGGATTTTTATGTTAGAAGAATTTCTTGTCGAATATAAGTATCTGTTGACTATACTCCTTTCCGTGGTTTTGGGGTTTCTTATCGGCTTGGAAAGAAAAAGACGTGCAAAGGAAGCGGGCGTCAGGACGCACACGATTGTCTGTTTCGGCGCGTGTTTGCTTATGGTGGTTTCAAAGTACGGATTTGCGGGAACGGACGCCGACGTGGCAAGAGTTGCGGCACAGATTGTTTCAGGCATAGGTTTTATCGGCGCAGGTATGATAGTATACAGAAAGAACGCCGTACACGGACTTACTACCGCCGCGGGCGTGTGGGCTACCGCAGGTATCGGTATGGCTTGCGGCGCGGAATTATACTTCGTGGCAATCGGCGGCACTTTAATAATGATTCTCNNATGCGTGTTACATATAAACTGCAAACTGTTCAGTGTAAAACACCTGTACAGAGTAAACGTTTCTTTTGTACAAACGGATAAGGAAAATCAAAAAATAAAAGAGATATTCGGCGTAGAACATTTCCAGAAATTAAGCGTGGTTCACGGAGAAAAAACCGTATTCAACGTTTCTATCGTAACCGAAAACGAGATATCTTCGGAAGAGATAGACGCTATAATCAAAGAAAACGACTTCATAACGTCTATCGAACGTTGCGACGACTGAAATCCGCGCCGTTCGTTATCCATAATTATAAAAATCATTATTCAGGCCATAAAACAACCCGCTCTTTCCGAGCGGGTTGTTTTATGGTGGAGATGCGGAGACTTGCACTCCGGTCTTGAACGCTTCGTTAAAATTTTCTACATACTTATCCGACTTTATTTCTCGGACAAAACAACGCTGTCGGATGCGTAAGCCTTGCCCATGACCGATAAGATCCGTTACCGTCGCTCGGTCAGACGCCGATAACGTTCCCCGTCTTACTCACGCCCCGTTCCTTCCCGACGGGAAAAAAGGACGGGACGTACGCTTTTAAGCAGCGTATGCTAATTGATTAGTATCGTTAGCATTTAAATTTAAGTTCCGTT
>DBVR01000003.1:57482-107025 GCA_002308755.1 Christensenella sp. UBA1259 | reverse complement strand
GCGTGTTCCTTTTCGTTGTCGGCGGTCTTTAAGAATATCGCCGAGATCTGTTCGTAACCTTCTTTTTTAGCCTTGGAAGCAAAGTAGGTGTATTTGTTTCTCGCCTGCGATTCGCCGGCAAACGCCGCGAGCAGGTTCTTTTCGGTCTGCGTACCGGAATACTTATTCATAAATCGTCTCCTTATATCTTTTTAAATATATTAACATATTTCGCGCCGAAAATAAAGCGAAACGAAAAAATTCGCCGCAAAAAACCGTCGGTTTTTTGCGGCGAATAATTTTATTTTACCCTTTTCGTTACCGTTTCGGCTTTAAGTATCCTGCCGTCGAACACACGCTTCAACTTTTTGTACGCTTTATCTCGCTTTCCTTTCTTAAAAAACAGCGCGTACACCGCCGACCCGCTACCCGTCATGAGCGCGGTGCCGAACTCCTTCAATACGCTTATGGAATAATCTATTTCGGGCAGTATTTCCGCGCTGCCGCAAGTTAAGTCGTTCTTTAAGACTTTAAGGAAATTCTCGCCGTCGTCGTTTTGTAAAAATCCCACGGCGGCGGCGGTGCTTTTACCGTAAACTTTGCCTATTCTGTCGTACCTTTTGTAACTTTCCCCCGCCGAAACGCCTTTGCTGCCCAAAAGTATAACGGCGTACATCTTTTGTTCGGCTTCTACCGGCGTAACTATTTCGCCCCTGTCGGAAATTACGGCGTATCCGCCCTGCATCATATAGTTTACGTCGCTGCCGAGTTTTTCGGCTATAAAGCCCACGTCCTTGCTTATTCCGAACAGTTTTTTCATGCCGAACAGCACCCCCGCAATATCCGCGGAAGAACCGCCGAGTCCCGCCGCCACGGGAATACTTCTCTTTACCGTTATCGCCACCCCGCCGGTGAAAAATTCTTTCCTGAACGCTTCCGCCGCAAAGTACGCGTTGCTTCTTTTTGTTTCGCAGTATATCGGCGCGCCGTAAAAATCGAGAGTTATGGCGTCTTCTTTTCTGCGGCTTACCGTTACCACGTCGTATATATTTAAGGACGCAACCAGAGACGATATCTCATGATAACCGTTTTTCATCCCCAAAACGTCCAGAGTAAGATTGATTTTCGCAGGTATCTTTACCGTTATCTTCTTCATTTGTGTTCCTATGATCTATTTCTGTCTGTAAACTACTATCCTTTCCGCGCCCGACAACGGAAATTGCAGGTCGGGGTTGGTCGATACGAGTTTTTCGGGACTTTCGTTAAGTCTTTTCGCAAGTTCCCAAAGCCCTTCGCCCGCTATCGGTATATATACGCTGACCGCAGAACTTATCGCGGGTTTTCCCGCGCCCTGTTCCGCCGCGGCGACGAAAGACACTTCGTAACGCTTTTTAAGCCGCACCGTAAAGATAAGTTCCGCTTCCATCTCGGTTTCCGTCAGCGTTATTATCTTGCCGCGGGCTTTTTTCACCGTCACGGAAATCTCTGCGTCTCCGTCCGTTTCCACCAACCTTTCAAAGGGGAATTCCACCTTTACCGGTATTATCCCGTCTTCCGCCGCATAAAGCGCGGTAGCCGACACCGTGCCCGTTACCGAAACGCCCCCTTCCGTCTTTTCCGCGGAAACCACTTCCGCACTTTCGCCCATCACCGCGCAAAGCCTTGCGTCGGACAGCAATTCTTCCGTCGCGCACCTTTCTTTTACGACGGCGACTTCCGTCTTTATCTCGCCGCCCGTAAAGGACTCGGCTTTGTCTTTCTTTATAAGCAATTCGTAATCGGTGCTGAACGCGTCTTCCGCTATCCTTATACTCTCGACCGATTCCGCTTCGGCGGAAACGTCCAAAACCACCGCCGCTACGACCTGCGATACCCCGCCGTCTTCGTCCACGGCGACGTCGGTCTTCACCGACTTTACCGAAACGATCGCGGAAGCCGAAAGCGCGGGCATAGCCTCTTCGCACTCGGTCTCTATCCTGAAAGGTATTAACCTGTCTTCTCTTATTATATCGTTTTTCCCTTCCGATTGCAAGAATATTTCCGTTAAATATATCTCGCCGTCGCATATTACCGCACCCACGCCGCACTGAACGGCGGTTACCGTCGCCGCGGCTTTATGTTCTATAACTTCCTTTACCTTGTAATTGACTTCGAATTCCTCTTCCACGGGATAGGAAATATCCTTCGCGGCGTATTTCTTTACGAAAGGTCTTTCTTTTATATCGGCGATAAGCCCTTCCCCGCCCGAAACGGCGCTTACCTTTTCTTCGGCGGATATCTCGCCTTTTACGGCGATAAACGCCGTCGCCGAAAGGTTTACGCCCGAAAGCGACGCTTCCGCCTTTTCCATTTTGCAGGAAAATCTCGCTATTCCCCCTTCGGGAATATCGGCGTTTACCGCGACATCCTTAAATTCCGCGCCGCACTCGCATTTTTTAAGTTCCCCTTCGACGCTTTCGTACACGATAAAAAATACCGCTTTACCGAAAAATTCCGCCTTGCCCGCGGCAACGTCCCCGCAGGAAACGCTTGCGCGGGTTTCTGTCCCTATCACTTTTTTCACGGCGTCGGAAGGAATATCCGTCCTGCACTCTATTTTTATCTCGTTCGCCGTTACGGCTTTCACTTTTCTTACGTTAAAGGTCTCGAAAACGGGTTCAAATGGCATATCTCTCTCCTTTGCCGATTTTATTTATCGTTATAATATACTGCCCGTTCCCCCTTTTTATTCTCGGCGATAGACCGAATTTTGAATTTATATTTTGTACAAAATGCGGATTTTTGTCGCAAAATCCAGTTTTTATCAAAATCGTACTGCAAATATTTTGTCAAAAAATGTAGTATTTCAGCGGGTTTTATTGTTTTTTACAAAATTTTTTAAAATTCAAAAATATTTTGTACAAAATTAGTTTACTACTTCGAAATTTTGTGGTAAAATCTTTTCATAAATTATTTTTAGGAGACTTGTATGGACAACCTCATCAAACTGCTCGCTCTTCAGAATTCCGAAGAAGCGTGCAAAGAACTTGAAAAGACTTTTTGCGAAAAAGACGGCTTTGCCGTCGTTGCCGCGGTTACCGACGCGATATCGGCGATATCTTTGGCAGCGGAAAAGAAACCCGACGTTTTCGTGACCGAACTCGTGCTTAAAGGCTACGACGGACTTTCCGTTATCGACAGGATCAAGAACATGAATAAAGGCATAAAAGTCGTGGTGCTTTCTTCGCTTTGCAGCGAAGACGCGGTAAAACGAAGCGTCAACGCGGGCGCGGACTATTTCGTGGCGAAGCCTTTCGAAGAAAAAACTTTGAAAGAACTGGTAAAGAACATTAAGACGGCAACGGATATGAAAAGCGGACAGCCGATTTTCCGCAAGGTGTCGCTGGAAGAAAAGATAAGCAAGATATTCATAAACGTAGGTATCCCGCCGCACATAAAGGGCTACGTCTTTTTACGAGAAGGCGTTAAAATGGCGGTGGAAGATCCCAACGTTATAAACAACATAACCAAAAAACTGTATCCGACGATAGGCAAGCGGTACGACACTACGCCTTCCAAAGTGGAACGCGCAATCCGTCACGCAATCGAAGTTGCCTGGAACAGGGGCAGGATAGAAAATATCAACAATATTTTGGGAGTAAGGGCGTACGTCGGGACGGACAAGCCCACTAACGGCGAATTTATCGCCCTTATCGCCGACAAAATGTTGTTGGAAGGCATGGGCGAAAATTAAAAAGTATTAAAAAACGCAAAAACTCCGTCTTAAAAATAAGACGGAGTTTTTTAAAAAGCGCAAGGGAAATAAGATTTTAGGAAAATCCGCAAAAAAAAATTAAAAATCATCTTAAAAACAGTTTACAAATCATTTGCATATAGATATAATACTATCACGAATGAATTTTGCGGTTTTCAAGGAGATTTTATGCCCAAGTACGTGAAGTGCCCGAGGTGCGACTTAAACTACATGTTGGAAGGGGAAGAATATTGCGACGTTTGTAAAGCGGAACTCAAAAAAGGGCCGCAACTCGTATTCGCCGTCGACGACGAAGACGACGAGGAAACGGAAGCGTTGGATCTCTGCCCGCGTTGCCACCACAATTATATAAAACAGGGAGAAACCCTTTGCGCCGAGTGCCTTGAAGATATAGAAATGAAAGAGGCGAAAGAAGACGACGAAGACGACGATTCCTGGAAAGAGTTTATCGACGACGAAGAAGAAGAGGAAGAAGAAAGCGAAGAAATGCTTTCTTTAAATAAACTCGCCGAAGAAGAAGGCGACGAACTTTTCGACGACGAGGAAGAGGAAGAAGAGGATCTCCCGCCCGAAAATATGGACGACGACGATTTCGAGATCCCCGAATTCGACGAGTCGGACTTCGAAGAAGAAGACGACGAGGAAGAGGAAGAGGACAAGGAAAACGAAGAAGACTAGCACGTTTCCCGCAGGCAGGTATAAAAACACCGCTTTGCGGGAAAAATTTTATTATGATAAAATCGTACGGTTCTTTGCCCGATGCGAAAGAACGCATAAACGCGTTGAAAGAAAAACCCGTGGAAGTTACCTTAAATCTCGGCAGAAACAAGTTCGTGAGTTTTAAGGGGGTGTTAAGCGGCGTTTACCCCGCACTCTTTACGGTAGTGCCCTTAGATAAGTCATTTAAGGGAAAAACTTCCTATTCTTACTCCGAATACCTTTGCGGACGGGTGAACTTAAAAGAATATTCCGTGTAACTTAAAAGCGGGCTTGCCTTTCGGCAAGCCCGCTTTTTAACGTTTATTTTTTCCGTCAGTCGGAAACGGTTTCGGTAAATATCTTCACCGCTTCCTGATAATAGTAGTTATAGTTGTTTTCGACGTACGCCCTTACCGCTTTAAGGTGCGCATCGGACACGGCTTCGAGTTCTTCGACCTTCGCCGCGGCGGCGTCGTAAGCTTCCCTGTACTGCGTTTTAAACGCCGTCTTTTCTTCGTCGGTCATCTTGTCGAAACCTTTCTTCGCCCCGTCGAGTTTAGAGAAGAGATTCGCAAGTTCCACGCCCGCTTCCGCGTTTTCCAAAGTCGTTACCGCGGTATCGGTAACCAACGCTTTTATTTCTTCCGGAAGGGCGTCGTATTCTTCCCTTAACTTTTCAACCGTTTCGGAATACAGTTTGCCGTCCTTTTCGTTAAGAGTCAAAGGCGAAGAGATATCGGCTATCTTGTAGCCCATCGCTTTCGCCACGTCGGCGTCGGTCATCACGCTTATCACCGTCGCGCCGTCTATATATTTCACGTCGGCGTCTTCGTCTTGTATTATTTCTCCGTCGATATCCGCAAACCCGACATATTCCAGCGCGCTATCGGAATTGTCGCAGTAAAGAACGTACGTCTTGCCGCCTATTTCCACGAGTTCCGGATCGTACCATATTGAACTTACCGTATCCGCGGAAACCCTTACGGGCGTTTCCGTCTCTTCGTTATTGTTCAGGGTAACGCGCATAAGGTAGGCGCTGTCGCTCCTGTAATAGAGTGCGCCATCCTTTATAAAGTACATATCGGAGACGCCTTCCACTTTGGCGACGGTCTCTTTTACGGAAAACTCGTTGCCGATAAGCGTCGTCCTTATCACGGAGTCGGTATCGAAGTAATAAACTTCTTCAAAGGAGTTTATTATCATATCGGTCTTTATGTTGTCCGCGCTGTTTATTTCTTTCACGTCGTCGAAGTCGGTCAGTTTAACGCCGAAAGTCTTAACTACGGAATTTTCGTCGGTCGCTGTATAGAAAAGATAATCGTCGATAACGGAAGTTACGGCGTAAGTTTCGCCGTTTTCCTTGCCCGACTTTTCGAGTTTGGCGTCTTCCCCTACCGTGTAGGAATACAGGTAGTTATACGCCGCCGTACTGCGGGAATACCCTTCTTTTTCCGCCTTGTCTTCGTAATACTTTTCGTTGTACGCTTTCACGGTATAAACGACGGAAACGCCGTAGCCCGATTTCACGAACTTATAGGCGTCCAAAGAGAGATATTCGCCGTCCTTTTCTTCGTTTATCTTTTCGTCGGTTACTGCGACTACCGCGGTGGTCTTGTCGGAACAGTTGAAACTCTTTATCGCTTTCGCGTCTTCGTCATAGTAAACGACGTACACCACGCCGTTATTTTCCGCTATCGTGTAATCTTCGTAATGCGAAGAAAGTGTGAAAAGTTTTTCCGTTTCCTTGCCGTCTACGGACGTCTTTGTAAAAGTCATCTGCGAGTTTGCGACGTTGCCGGAAGAATCTTTATCCCTGTTCGCCGTGCCGTAGTAGACGTAGTTTTTGCCGTTTTCCTTGGCGATATAAAGTCCCGAAACGTAGGTTTTGGCGGTAAAGAGTTCGGGCACGGTTATCACCGCTTTGCCCGCGCCGAAGTCGGATTTTTTTACCGCGGCGAGCGCGCCCTTTACCGGCGTGCCGAAAGTATTGTCGTCGGTGTTATTCGCCATGCCGTTTATAAAATAAACGTAGTCTTCCGTTTCGGCGACGAAACCGCCCAAAGACGCGGCGTAAACGTCGCTGCTGTCGGAAACGCCCTGTCCCTTCCAGTTCCCGTTGCCGCCGCAGGCGACACCGAAACAGGTGAAAATCGCCAGTATTGCCGCAAGTAAATATTTGCCTGATTTTTTCATACGAACACCTTTATACAGTAAACTTTTCAAAGCTTACCGAATATACATAAATATACAAGTACAATATATTATAGCCTAAATCAAAAGGTTTTGCAATTATTTTAATGTTTTTTTACGGGTTTTTTATTTTTGGAGCGTATAAATGGATAAATTCGGTATTTTCAACCTGATAAACGCCCTGTCGGGCGTACTGAAAAACAATCCCGTAGAGGGCGCGGGCGTAAAAGAAAACCTTTCCGAAGAAAAACCCGCCGAACTTTCCGCGGCGGCGCGCGCCGCCGCCACGCCGTTGCAATCTTCTATGCTTACCACCATGCGTTCTCACGAAGAATTCGTAAAGAGAGTGAAAAGCGCGAAAAAAGGAGCGCGATAAGGGTTAAAATCTCGTTTTTTACGTCTGAAATAAAAATGACTTAACGATCAAGTTAAGCCATTTTATTTTTAAGTTACAAACACAATCTTATTACGGTTCCTGATAGTAAGCATAGAAAGCTAAATTTCCGTGATATTTTTCAGGGTCTTGGCTTGGATAAATTGTATTAGGAAACGCAAATTGTTCCCCGCTCTTTATTTTTAAGAATTCACACAATTTAACTAAACTTTTTATAACATATTTAACCGAATATACGAACCTCGACACGGGGTTCGTATTATTATTTACAAAAGATGAATTCTTGTTGAGGTTGTTTTCTCCGATTTCGTCTTACTAAGACAATTTATTCCGCCCCTCCGTCAAAAACGACGGAGAACGCGCCGGCATTTGAACGCCACCAACTGCCTTTCTCCACGGCGTCCCATTCCTCTTCGCTCCCCGCGTAAACGACGGTGGTGAGTTGAGTGGTATCACGGAATGCCCAATCCTGGATCTCGGTTAGATGCCCAAGGATGGTCACAGTGCGCAGGGATCCGTCGTATTGGAAAAGAGAACCCGGGATCACACTGATCCCCGCAGGCAACGTGATCTCCTCAAGGGCAGAGCACCCTTGGAACGCGGCATATCCCAGCGAAACAACCCCTTCGGGCAATTCAATCGCAGTCAAGTTGATACAGTCGCCGAACGCCCACGTATCGATAGCCGTCAACGCGGCGGGAAGTTCAAGTTCACTGATCTCGCAGCCATAGAAGGCGTATTCGCCGACCGTTGTGATCTCGTCCGACAACGTGATTGTCTCCAGGAAGGAGCAACCGTAGAAGGCATACGCGGGTACTTCCGTCCCGTTAAGGACCACGTGTTTGAGCGTGGCAGGGAAGAAATAGTCCCTTCTTTCCGTGCTACCGTAGTCGAATTTCTGCTCTATACGTCTCGTCGAACCGCTAAACGACTCTCTTATGCTGAAGATCGAGCCGAATACCGTGTTTTCGGTACGGTTGGTATGATCCCTCTCCGTCCCGATAAAGGGCAAGGTTATCTTTTCGATGGAGCTACAGAACCTAAATGCATCGTGCCCGATAAGCGTTACCCCTTCCTCCACTACGACTTCGGTCAGCATCGTACAGAAATTGAAGCCGTAAGGCGAAATGCGTCCGCTCACGATCGTGATCTTGGTCAACCCATTCGGGAAATAATAGGTGACGTAATCGTTGCCGCAAGTTACAGCACCCTCGTAATCGCTCTCGCCGAACAAGGAGCCGAAGGTCTTGGTGGCTTCATCGCCCGCTTCGTCAAGGAGGTAAGGCATTGTGATCTCCGTCAGCGCGCCACACCCCTTAAAGGCGTTCTTATCGATGAAGGTGACGCCGTCGGTCAGTTCGATCTTGGTCAAATGTCTCATACCGGAGAATGCGCCGTATGCGACCTTTCCGCCCGTGATCTTGATCTCGGTCAAGGTGCTCGGCACGCGCACCCAAATGCTCTTCGTGTCGGAAATATCCTGTGAGAAGTATTCGATGTTGGGACCGGTGGCAGCCACGCCGAAGATCGCGCCGAACACCGCATATCCTTGTGCGCTGTATCCCGCATCTCTCGTCGTCCCCACGAAGGGGAGCGTGACCTTTTCTATCGCCTCGCAGTTCTGCAGCAAGGCTGCGGGCAGCGAATCCACGCCGTTGCCGATCGTAAGTTCGCGGATACTCGTGCAGCCGTACAACATATTCGCGCCGATGCTCGTCACGCTATCCGGAACGACGAAGGAGCGGATGTTATTGCACTTGTAGAACGCGTTTTCGCCGATCGCCGTTACTCCCTCCTTGATTTCCACGGAAGTCAACTGTCCGAAGCCTGCGAACTGATAGGCGTCGATCGAGCCTCCCTCAATGGATATCTCGCGCGGAATGGAGTATTTCTTGCCGTTGTGGGTGATCGTACCCGCCTCGTCTTCGCAGTAGAGCGTGTCCGCTATGATCATCGGTGAGGCGTTGGCGGCGAAAGAGATATTCGCCCAATCGCTCATCGTGCCGTCGTAATAAATACTCGTCAAGGCGTCGTACCAAGAATCGATGAGGAAAGAGCTGGGAGCAAAATACTTCACTGATTTGGAGAAAGTAAAGGACTGCAGGTTCAGGCAAGCGCAGAAGGCGCCGTAGGGGATCCTGTCGCCGGTCAAGACCACTTCCTTCAAAGCGGTAGGGATATAATAGGTGGCGCTATGCGAAACGTCATAATACTGCACCGTCGAACTGCCTCCGGCGTAGCTATCCGTTCCGAATATATAGCCAAAGACGGCTTCCGCCCCCTCTGCCGTTCTGCTCGCACCCACATAGGGGATCTCGACAAAGGTCAGTCCGGACATCCCCGAGAAGGCTCCCAATCCGATCGAGTTGACGGTGTTCGGAATAGTCAAACTCGTGATCTTCGCGCAACCGGAAAATGCCTTGCTTCCGATCGAGGTCAAAGACGCCCCGATCGCGAAGCTCCCTAAGTTGGAACAGCCGGAAAAGGCTCTATCCGGGATCTCCGTCAAGGAAGAAGGCACAGCCACGGAGGTCAGATTCGTGCAATTCTCGAAGGCACCGTATCCGAGGCTCCCGCCGAGCAAAGTGACCGAACGCAAGGAGGATGGCAAATAATACTCCACCGACCCCTCCGAGGAATAGTGTTGCACAACTCTCATCGCACCGTTATAACCCGTACCACCAAAGAAATAGCCGAAAAGATTGGTTTCTGCCGCCACATCTTGGTCGCCGCTGCCGAGGAAAGGCACCGTTAGATCAACCAATGATCCACAACCCCATAAGACGGAAGATCCGATACTCGTCACCCCTGTCCCCATCGTCAACGTCTGTAGAGAGGTGCATCCGTAGAAGGCATTATCCCCGACGGAAGCCACTTCGTCACCCAAGGTGATCGTTTGCAAGGAGGTGCATCCGTAGAAGGCAAGTGACGCCACCGGCCCCTTCGTGATAGAGACGCTGCGCAACGAATTTGGCAGATAGTAGGTATATGTATATTCGTCCGCGGGATCTTGTTGTGTCATATACAATGTACCGCGATTATTTCTATACACCGTCACAGCGTAGCTTCCCTGATACGCATTGCGTCCGAAAAGATATCCGAGAACGGAGTTGAAAGAATAAGCATACGACGTGTTGCCTGCGAAGGGAAGACGCATCTCAGTCAATGCGGAGCAACCTTCGAACGCAGCCATTCCGATATATTCCACGCTGTCCGGGATCTCCACAGACGTCAAAGAAGTGCAGTTTTTGAATGCTTGTATCCCGATGTTCTTTACGGGAAGACCGTTATAGGTGGCGGGGACCGTAATGGACGCGGGCGATCCGCTGAATCCGGTCACGGCATATCCCGTCTCGTCGTACGTGCGGTCGAAAACAAGATTGCCGGACAGCTGATTCACATATTGATCACGATAGGAATACGCACATTTTTTGCACTGATGCAAGTCGTATCCTTGCGAGAAGAGCGTGGGCTCCACCGTGCTCACAGCGTAGTCGTGTGAGTCCATGTCCGTATAAAGATCAGCATAGCCTGCGTTTGTGCAAGCGTGCCAGTGATTGGTTTCATCGTAAGAATATACATCCGCGTATCTGAAGGGTTCGTAAGTTGCCGTCAAGTTCACGTTCCCGCAATGTCCGGCAAGCTCAGTACCCACGGCAATGCTCTCGTTCATAGCCCAATCACTGCCCTCTCCGACCCCTGTCACGAGCCAACCGACAAACACCTCGTCCTCACGTCCGATGGGCGCTTTCACCACCTCATCTGAGGTGATATCGTAAAAAGCTTGTGTCTCACCCTCTTCGATATAAATAATGCGATAAGTCACCTTCTCCCATACGGCATACAGCGCGACCTCGTACGCGTCTTGATCGGTCAAATTGCTCACTTCCTGTTCATCCGCGAAGATGACCGTGCCGCGATCGGCATCGGCTTGGGTCAGCGCCCATCCCCGGAAATCATATCCTTTGCGAAGGAATCCGCAAGCACTCAATACGACCGCCGTATCGTACGTCGCATCCATCGATTGCATACTGCCCGTTCCGTCGTTGACAACAAAACCGATCTGATACGTGATGGGTTGCCACGTTGCCAAAAGGAGATATTCCTCTTGCAAGCAATAGGGATAAATGTAGTATACTCTTTCTCCCTCGGCGTCAAACCAGCCAAGGAAGCGATAGCCGTCTTTTTGCGGATCACCGAGTTCCACCTCCGCATCCTCTATTCCGATCGAGCTTGGATTGTCGGGGTGATTGACAGCGCCGTCCATATTCCCGTAAATGATCGGGATGGACGGTTCGCCTTTTTCTAAGATTGCCCTTACCGTCACGTCTCCGGAGGGCATCGTGAACGTGTCGTTCGCCACATCGATCGAACGATCCCCCTGTAAGACCTCCCATGAGAGGAAAGAGATATCGGGATCCGTAATACGGACGGAAAGGATGACGCGCGCACCGGCGGGAACGACCTCCACGGCACCCTCTTCCTCTGATCCATCCAGCCAATAGGACACCTCGGCACCCTCGGTAGCCAAAACGGTCACGCGATGGCCGTCTTCCTGTATAGCGCGAAATACGCCCACAACGACGACGTCTTTTGCCGGCATCGTAAACGAATCGCCGATTACGGCAACGGCTTCATTATCGGTCGTTTTTACAACGTAGTTTACGAAGAAATATCCGCTATTCGCGTCGTAAGATAAGGTAATTTCTTCGCCTTCCCGTGCGCTTTGTTTCGAAACGTTGATTTTGCCGCCGGTCGTCTGACCTTTCGTAATTCTGTAATACCCTTCTTCGGGCAACGGCTCCGAATTATCTTCTTCATTGCCGCAACCGTAAGCAGACAATATGAAAACCAACGGCAACACCAAAACCGCTATTAACGTAATTAAAAAACTTTTTCTTTGTGTCATACCGGACACCCCCGTTACTATATACGGTTTAATTATAGCACACAATTACGCGTTTTGTATCGGATTCCGCAAGATTTACAAAAAAACGCGACAATAAAGACCGCCCCGACTTTTTTAAGTCGGGGCGGTTTCGTTCGTGTGCTTCAAAAAATCGGCGACCAAACCGTTTGTTTTTACGGTTTTCAGTACTTTACGCTGTACAGGATATCCGCATAGGTTGGGAAAGGACAGAACTTTTTGCCGAGAAGAAGTTCCGTCTTGTCGGCAAATTCCCTTAACTCCCGCATTTCGGCAAGCAAAGTGTCCTTGCAGTATGCCGCGCGCTTTAAGGCGTCCGCACCTTTCGGGAAACCGTCCAGCCCCTTTGCGAGAGCGTCTATTCTATCCGAGAACTTATCGGCGAGCGCGGAAAGTTCGTTAAGCGTCTTTCTTTCGAGTCCCATATTCTTGATCCCCGCGCTTTTCTTGCCATTCACGGTCGCCGCAAGGAAACCTTCGTAACCCACTACGGCGGGCAATATCTCCTGCCGCGCCATATCGAGCGCGGTAAGCGCTTCTATATGCACGATATTCGCGTAGTTGTCGAGAAGAATATCGAGTCGGGAATTTATTTCGCTTTCGGACAGTACGCCGTGCGCCCCGAAAAGTTTAACGTTCTTTTCGTCCTTATAGTGCGGGAGCGCGTCCACCGTCGTCTTAAAGTCGCAGAGTTTCCGCTTTGCCGCTTCCTTTGCCCACTCTTCCGAATAATTGTTGCCGGAAAAGATTATGCGCCGATGTTCCTTAACGGTCTTTTTGAAGAGTTCTTTCAACGCCTTATCGAAGTCCTTGGCTTTTTCCAGTTCGTCGGCAAAGCCTTTCAGTTCTTCGGCGACGATGGTGTTAAGTATAAAGTTGGGGCAGGCGATATTCGCCGAAGAACCCACCGAACGGAATTCGAACTTGTTGCCCGTAAACGCGAAAGGCGAAGTCCTGTTGCGGTCGGTGGCGTCCTTCTGTATGGGAAGCAACGCTTTCACCCCCGTCTTCAACTGCGAACTGCCTTTGGCGACGTACTCTTCGCCCTTTTCGAGACATCTCATTATCTCTTCCATATCTTCCCCGACGTACACGGAAATTATCGCGGGCGGGGCTTCGTTGCCGCCGAGACGGTGGTCGTTGCCCGCCGACGCCACGGATATACGGAGAAGGTCCTGATATTCGTCCACGCCCTTTATGACCGCCAGAAGGAAAAGCAAAAACCGCGCGTTCTTTTCGGGATTCGCGCCGGGGTCCAACAGATTTTCGCCGTAATCGGTGCAAAGCGACCAGTTGTCGTGCTTGCCGCTGCCGTTGACCGTTTCAAAGGGTTTTTCATGCAATAAACACACCATACCGTGGCGGTTAGCCACGCTCTTTAAGGTCTCCATGGCAAGTTGATTCTGGTCGGTGGCAATGTTTGCCTGCGTATAGACGCAGGCGAGTTCGTGCTGAGACGGGGCTACTTCGTTGTGTTTGGTCTTGGCGTAAACGCCGAGTTTCCACAGTTCTTCGTCCACGTCTTTCATAAAGCCGGACACTCTCGACTTTATCGCGCCGTAATAGTGGTCTTCGAGTTCCTGACCTTTCGCGGGACGCGCGCCGAAAAGCGTTCTACCGCAATGTATAAGGTCGGTACGCTTCTCGTAAACGCTCTTATCTATAAGAAAATATTCCTGTTCCGCACCGACGCAGGGGGTAACTTTTTTCACCTTGTCGTCGCCGAAAAGTTTAAGCACCCGTACCGCCTGCTTCGATATCGCTTCCATAGAACGTAAAAGCGGCGTCTTTTTGTCCAGCGCCGCGCCGTCGTAGGAACAGAACGCCGTGGGTATGTATAAACTGCCGTCTTTTACGAAGGCGTAGGACGTGGGATCCCACGCGGTATAGCCCCTTGCTTCGAAGGTGGCGCGAAGCCCGCCCGAAGGAAGACTCGACGCGTCGGACTCTCCTTTTACCAGCGAACGTTCGGAAAACTTCATTATTATATCGCCGTTGCCGTCGGGTTCGGCGAAGCCTTCGTGTTTTTCGGCGGTGATGCCTGTCATGGGCTGGAACCAGTGAGTAAAATGCGTCGCGCCCTTTTCTATCGCCCACTCTTTCATGGCGACGGCTATCTTTTTAGCCGTTTCGAGAGAAAGCGGTTCGCCGTCTTCCGCGGCGCGGCGGACGGCAAGATAGGACTCTTTATCGAGCCTTTCTTTCATCACCTTGTCGTTAAAGACCATACAGCCGAAATTTTCGGGCAATTCTTTACCGTTCATAATTTTCTCCGTATTTCATAAACGCCTTGCCGTCGGGCAAGGCGTTTAACGTTATTTCGCAAATTCGGTCGCTCGCCACTCTCTTATGACGTTGACCTTTATCTGTCCCGGGTATTCCATTTCTTTTTCTATTTTCTTCGCTATTTCTTTGGCAAGGAATAAAGTCTGCGCGTCGTTCACCTGTTCGGGTTTCACCATTACCCTTACTTCTCTGCCCGCTTGTATGGCGTAGCATTTTTCCACACCCTTAAAGGAAGAAGATATCTCTTCTAACTGTTGCAATCTCTTTATATAGTTGGTAGTGGTTTCCCTTCTCGCGCCCGGCCTTGCGCCCGAAACCGAGTCCGCCGCGGCGACCAGCACCGCTTCCACCGATTTAGGCTCTACGTCGCCGTGGTGCGCCAAAATAGCGTTGACTACGATATTGTTCTCGCGGTATTTCTTGGCGATATCCCCGCCTATCTGCATATGCGTGCCTTCTACTTCGAAGTCCACGGCTTTGCCGAGGTCGTGTAAAAGTCCCGCGCGTTTCGCAAGCGCGACGTCCGCGCCGAGTTCCGTCGCCATAACGCCCGCAAGGTGCGACACTTCTATCGAGTGTTTAAGTACGTTCTGACCGTAACTCGTACGGAATTTCAGTCTGCCCAAAAGTTTCACTATTTCGGGGTGCAAGCCGAATATCCCGCACTCGAACATAGCCGCTTCGCCCGCTTCTTTTATCTGCTGATCTAATTCTTTTTTGACCTTTTCGACGGTCTCTTCTATTCTCGCGGGGTGTATCCTGCCGTCCTGAATAAGGCGTTCTAAGGCGATCCTTGCCGTTTCTCTTCTTACGGGGTCGAAACCCGATACGATAACCACTTCCGGCGTGTCGTCTATTATGAGTTCTATGCCGGTGGCGTTCTCCAAGGTCCTTATGTTTCTGCCTTCTCTGCCGATTATCCTTGCCTTCATGTCGTCGGAAGGCAGCGGCACTACGGAAACGGTGAGTTCCGTCGCCTGTTCGGTAGAACAACGCTGGATAGCGAGACTTACTATCTCTCTCGCCTTTTTATCGCCTTCTTCTTTCGCCTGCGCTTCGATATCCTTTACCGTGCCCGCGGCGTCCTTTTTAGCCTCGTCCACGATAGCGTCGATAAGTTGCTGCTTCGCCTCTTCTTTCGACATCTGCGAAACTTTCTCGAATTCCGCTATCATCCTGTCGTGTTGCGCGGCGATGTCGGCGAGTTTCTTGTCCATTTCGGACTGCTTTTCGCGAAGGATATTCTGCTGACGCGTCGTTTCTTCGTTGCGCTTTTGCAGATTTTCTTCCTTCCTGTCCAAAGACTCTTCCTTTTGGTTGAGTCTGTTTTCGGTACGCGCGAGTTCCGCGCGTTTTTCTCTCGATTCCTTTTCGAAATCGTTACGGATTTTCAGTTCCTGTTCTTTTGCCTCTAAAATAGCCTCTTTCTTGATTTTCTTGCCCTCTTCCCTTGCGTCGTCGAGCATTTTGTCGGTAACTTTTTTAATATCACCTTGTTTTTTTTCAAAAGACTTTTTCTTTAAAAACCAGCCGATAGTGAATAGCGCCGCGCCGCACACCACCGCCACGGCGGCGATTATCGCGATAAACGCGCCCGTTTCGACTGCCAAGAACAGGGAGCCGTTCAATAAATTACGCATAAAAATATGCCCTCCTGTTTTTTTGCGGAAATTTTTCCCGCTTTTTATATTTTATTACAAATTATCCCGTTTGTCAAAGGTTTGCGGGCGTTTACGCCTTTTTATCTTTTATAAGATTTCCGCCGTTTCCCTTATACGCTTCTATTATCTTCGCCTTTATCTCCGCCGCGGTATCGGGGTTGGTCTCCATGAATTCCACGGCTTTTTCTCTGCCCTGCGCTNNGAAAACCACGCGCCGCTCTTTTCCAGAACGCCGAGACCTACGCCTAAATCGACGAGACAGCTTCCCTGCGATATGCCCTTGCCGAAAATAATGTCGAATTCGGCGGTCTTGAAGGGCGGGGCGACCTTGTTTTTGACTATCTTTGCCTTGGTATGATTGCCGTACGCGCCGTTGGCGTCTTTCAGCGCGTCGCCTTTTCTCACGTCGATACGCACGCTGGCGTAGAATTTCAACGCTTTGCCGCCGGCGGTAACTTCGGGATTACCGAACATTACCCCCACCTTTTCGCGCAGTTGATTGATAAATATGATACACGTTTTGGACTTCGCCGTTATCGCGGTGAGTTTGCGGAGCGCCTGACTCATAAGTCTTGCCTGCAAGCCGACGTGAGAGTCGCCCATGTCGCCTTCTATTTCGGCTTTGGGAGTGAGTGCCGCAACGCTGTCCACGACTATTATGTCCACCGCCATACTTGAAACCAAAGACGCCGTTATATCCAGCGCCTGTTCGCCCGTGTCGGGCTGGGAAACGTACAGTTCGTCGAGATTTACGCCGAGATTTTTGGCGTAGACGGGGTCGAGAGCGTGTTCGGCGTCGATAAACGCCGCTATGCCGCCCGCTTTCTGCGCTTCGGCTATACAGTGAAGGGCGACGGTGGTCTTACCCGAAGATTCCGGCCCGTATATTTCCACGATTCTCCCGCGCGGTATTCCCCCTACGCCGATAGCGAGATCCAAAGATAAACACCCCGTGGGCAGCGCTTCGACGGAACTGTCCCCCGCGACCTGCCCCAAACGCATTATCGAACCTTTACCGTACTGTTTTTCGATCTGCGCCATCACGCCGGATAACGCTTTCATTTTGTTTTCATCCATATAAAGTTATCTCCTTCTGATATTTTTAACGGCGAGAAACAGCGCCGCGTTGACCGCAGTCGCGGTTATCTTTTCTCTGTCGCCTTTTAAGTTCATTTTATAGGTATGTACCCCGTCTTTCGTGCCTACGGCTATATAACATAACCCGACGGGCTTTCCCGAACCGTCTCCGTCGGGGCCGGAAAGCCCCGTCGTCGCGACGGCGATATCGCAGTTTCCGCTCTTTAACAGCCCCGCCGCCATCTGGTAGGCGACGACCGACGATACCGCGCCGTTGTTTACTATGTCTTCCGCTTTAACGCCGAGTCTACCCACCTTGCTTACGTCGGAATAACACGCTATCCCTTCGGTAAACACCGAAGACGCGCCTGCGTTTTCCACTATTTTAGCCGCGATCCTTCCCGCCGTAAACGATTCCGCCACGGAAATTTTCAGAGAGTTGATTTTAAGCAGCGTGAAAAGCGTTTCCGAAAGGGTTATCCCCGAATCGGCGTAGGTAAACTCCGAAAGTTTTTCGGCTATCTCCCTTATTTCGTCCCTGCACTCTTTTTTGTCTTTCTTAAAGACCGCCGCCACCGTTACGTCGCCGTCTTTTTCTTTAAGTTCGTAAACGAAATCCCCCGCGCAGGAACTTAACGCCGTTTCTATCTCTTTTTTTCCGCCGAAACACCCGAAACAGGCAACTTTTCCCGCCGTGCCCGCCTTTTCTGCAAGGTAAGGTACTACCACCGTTTCGAGAGTGTCTTTAAGACCGTCGCTTTCGGGCGGCAAAACGGCGAGAGTAAATTCGGGATCTTCCGTCATAAACCCCTGATACGCCCCTTTTCTGTTGGGGATAGGAGTGGAATTTATGGGCATAACGTAAAAATATTCGTCGCTGCCGCCGTTTTCTTCGCAGATGCTTTTCGCCGTTTCGTTCTCGAAAAGCGGACTGTCGGAAATATCGGCTATTATCCCCTTTATGCCCACGCTCCTTTCCGCGCCGTCGGCGACGATAAGGTTGTCCGCCGTGTCGCGGAACCTTTCGAAAGAGTGTTTGAACCCCAGATCGTCGGTAGGCGAAAGTATTTCCGTAAAATCGAGAGAAAGACCCGCGTGAAATAGCGTTTCGGCTATCCCGTCGGCGATTTTCCCCGCCGCAAGGTTTTTATCGGAAAACAGAATAAGCGCAGTCTTCATTTATCTTCCTTTAAGACTCCCGCGTTCTTTATAATGCACTCCGCGCCCGAAAATACCGTAAGCGCGACGGCGATGAAGAAAAGACACAGTCCCGCGATATTCACGGGTGTGTAAAGTCCCGCCTGAAACTGCGCGCCCGTCAATAAAACCAGCACGGAAATATCCTGAAACACCGTCTTTATCTTTCCCGCCTTGTCCGCCGCAAGCACCTTGTTCTTGCCCGCCGCCACCATACGGAAGCCGGAAACTATAAGTTCCCTTGCGAGTATCACCGCCACGGCTATCGCCCCGTACCAGGGCAGGATCTCCGCCCCGCCTTTCGGGGTAACCAGCATTATGATAAGGGCGGAAGACACCAGAACTTTATCGGCTATGGGGTCTAAAAACTTGCCGAGATCGGTTACCATATCGTATTTTCGCGCTATAAATCCGTCGAGAAAGTCGGTGAACGCCGCAAGCGCGAATATAACGGCGGCGATAAGGTAGTTAAAGGGCAGAACGGGAAGAAAGTACGCCGCCACGAAAAGCGGGATGAAAATTATTCTCAGAACCGTGAGTTTATTTGGTAAATTCATATTCTTTCACCTATCAGGTCGTAACCTACCGCCTGTATTATCTTAACGTCGTAAAATTTGCCGTTTTCAACTTCTTTGTCCGAAAAGAAATAAACCTTTCCGTCCACGTCGGGCGCGTTAAAATACGCCCTGCCGAAATAGCATATCCTGTCGTCGTCGAACCCTTCCGCCGCGACTTTGAATATCCTGCCGACGAGAGTTTTGCCTATCCCGCTTACGACTTTTCTCTGCGCCGCGTAAAGTTTTTTAAGTCTTTTCGTTTTAACGCTTTCCTTTACCTGTTCGGGAAGGTCGTACGCCGCGGTCTCTTCTTCCCTGCTGTACTTAAAGAACCCCGCGTTGAAAAGTTTCGCTTTCTTTATAAACTCTAAAAGCACGTTAAAACTTTCTTCCGTTTCGGTGGGAAATCCCGCTATAAAGGTAGAACGCACGGCGATACCCGGTATCTCCCTTTTAAGCCGTTCGATAAGCCTTAAATACTCTTCGCCCGTGCCCTTACGGTTCATAAGTTTAAGTATCCCGTCGTCGGCGTGTTGCAACGGCATGTCTATATACTTTATCAGTTTCGGATTACACCTGAATTCGTTTATCAGTTCTTCCGTTATATTTTCGGGATAGCAGTACAAAAGCCTTATGCCCCGCACTTCCTTTAACGCGGAAAGTTTCCTTATAAGTTCCGCAAGAGAAGTCTTGGGGTTTAGATCCCGCCCGTAACGGGCGGTATCCTGCGCCACGAGAATAAGTTCGCCGACGTCCCCCATTTCCTTTACTTCTTCCATAAGCGTCTCGGTCGGTACCGAGCGGTACGGACCGCGTATCTTGGGAATAAGGCAGTAGGTACAGTGATTCGAACACCCGTCGGCTATTTTAAGGTAGGCGTAGCCGGAAGTTGTAAGTTTTCTATGCGTCAGAACTTCGCCGCAAGCCGTTCCCACGGCGTTTATTCTCTCGCCGTCTTTAAAAAGCCCGTCGATGACGTCGTTTATCCTGTCGTAGTCGGAAACGCCCAAAAATGCGTCCGCTTCCTTTAACTCGCCGAAAAGTTCCGAAGAATATTTCTGCGGCAGACACCCCGTTACTATTATCTTTTTAAGGCGTCCGCCTTTTTTAAGTTTAGCCGCCGAAAGTATCTCTTCTATCGCTTCTTCCCGCGCCGCCCGTAAAAAGGCGCAGGTGTTTATCACCGCGACGTCGGCTTTGCCGATATCCGCCGTAAGGCAATACTTTTCTTCTATTTTCGCCAGCATCTTTTCGGTGTCCACGCGGTTTTTGTCGCAACCCAAAGATACGACGCCTACTCTGATCCTATCCATCGTTTATCAATAATCGTCGGGCATGGAACCGAATTCCTGCTCGAACTGTTCTTTCGTCAGCAGTACCCTTCTCGTTTTCTGTCCTTCGTTGCCCGCTATATAGCCCATTCTTTCCATCTTGTCGAATATCCCGCCCGCTCTCGTAAAGCCTATCTGGAATCTTCTTTGCAGCTGCGAAATGGATATCGAACCCGCGTTGACGGCGTGCCACAGGGCTTTTAGGAAAAAGTCGTTTATCTCTATGCCGTTGCCGCCCGAAACGTCGGTATCGGCGGGCATTTCTTCCTGTTTGGGGCGCATCGCCTTATCGAGATATTCCTGCAAGTCGTCGTTGAAATACGCGGCGTTCTTGTCGCGCACGTAGTTTACGATATTGTTTATTTCCCTGTCGCTTATCCACGCGCCCTGATACCTTTCGCACTCGGGCATGGTGGCGTTCTTGTACAGCATATCGCCGTTGCCGAGAAGTTTTTCCGCACCCGCGCCGCCGAGAATCGTCGCCGAGTCCTGATGACTCATGACTTTAAGTGCCATACGGGAAGGCAGGTTCGCCTTTATCGTGCCCGTGATAACGTCCACCGACGGCCTTTGCGTTGCGAGTATAAGGTGAAGTCCCGCAGCGCGGGCTTTCGCCGCGAGCGCGCGGATCTTTGCGTCGAGATCTTTTTTAACGCTTTCCATAAGGTCTGCAAGTTCGTCCACGACGACGAGTATTCTCGGAAGTTTCGGCACGGTGTCCGACGCTATCCGTTTATTGTACGCCGCTATGTCGCTTACCACCCCGTCCGCACTGTCGCAGTTCTCGAAGAGTTGGTAGCGGCGTTCCATTTCGTCGTGCGCCCATTGCAGAACGGCTATCGCTTTCTGCGGTTCGGTTATTATTTCGTCTATCATAAGGTGGGGCAGGTGCTCGTACGCCCTGAATCCCACGCGCTTGGGATCTATCAGTATAAACCGCACGTCTTCGGGACTGTAACGCATTATGATGCTTATTATAAGCACGTTAAGGGCGACGCTCTTTCCCGACCCCGTCGCGCCGGCAACGAGAAAATGCGACGCTTTGGCAAGGTCGTCCACGAAAGACTTTCCTACGATATCTTTTCCCACGGCGAAGTTCAAAGACCCCTGTTTTGCGGGTTCTTTCGCCGCGTCGCGCATTATTTCCTTTAAGCCGACGGTGGTCTTGCAGTTGTTGGCGACTTCTATCCCGACCAGATCTTTACCGGGGATAGGCGCCTGTATCCTTACCCCGTCGCGGGAAGAAAGACGCATTTTCAAGTCGTCGTCGTACGCTAAAACCTTTCTTACCGAAATGCCCTGCGGCATATTTATCTCGTAACGGGTTATGGTCGGACCCTGTATGAAACTCTTGGGTTCGGCGTTTATATGGAATTCTTCCAAAGTCCTGCGTATTATTTCCATACGCTCTTCGTGGTTCTCTCTCGGCGCGTCGGCGGGCGGCGGATAATCTTCCAGAAGGTCGAGAGGCGGACGGAAATATTCCCTGTTTATGGGAACGGGCGGTTTTTCTTCCTTTTTCGGTTCTTCTTCGGGTTCTTCCTTCGGGGCGGTAAACCGTATCCTGCGCCCTACGTTGTCGTCCTTTTCCGCCCTGCTTATATACGCCGGCGGCTCTTCTTCCTTTCCGAAACCGAACCTTAACCTGCCGCTTTCGGCGTTTTCCTGCCGAGAGGGCGGCGGGGGCGCGATCTCTTCTTCTGTCAGCGTTTCTTCGGTTTCTGGAGCGTATTCTTCGGTAATTTCCGGTATCTCTTCTTCTATCGGCGTTTCTTCGGGCTCCGCATTATTTTCTTCGGCGGGTTCGGATGCGTAACGCCTGCCGAACTCTTCGGCGCGCAATCTCGCGCCGTCCGCAAAAAGCGTTTCCGTCTCGTCGTGCTCTATCATGGGAATAGAAGTTTCTTCGGCGCGTTTCGGTATGACTTCCGAAACTCTCGTGCCTTCTTCTTCGCGCTTAACTACGGGCTCCGCCTTTCTCATATCCGAAAGGTCTATCTTTGCCGGCGTCTTTATATACGCTATCTTTTTGCGCATTTCTTCGCTGTATTCGTCGGAATAGGACGGAACTTCCCTCGGCTTTTCCGCCGTTTCTTCCGCTTTTTCCGCTTTCAGTTCCTTTCTCGTCTTGAAATCGAATCCAGAAAAATCGGCTACGAAAAGTTTCTGCGACGGTCTCGCCGCGGGAACGGCGTCGGGCACGGGGTATTCCCTTTCGCCCTGTACGGTAACGTTTTCGGGCAGTTCTTCTTTAACGAAAGAACTCCTGAACAGTTCGGGATCGGGCTTTACCTTGCGGTTTTCTTTTACTATGCCCGCTATAAGGAAATAGGCAAGCGTTGCGGCTGCCGTTCCCAGCACGACGCAACTGCCGACGACGGTAAGGAGTTTAAATAAAACATATCCCACGAGTCCCGCGGTTACCCCGCCCGCCGAAGCGGAAAGCACGCCTTCCGCACCGCGGTTATAGGATTCTTTAAGATATTCGCCGTAAGAAGAATACCCGCCGCCCATACTTAAAACGTGGGCAAACAGGATAACGCATACCGTTATTCCCCAGATAAACGCCTTTCTTTTCGCCGTAAGTTCAGGTTTTTTGCCCGTTATAAGCACGACGCCCACGGCGATAAGGAAAATCGTTACCGCATAGGAAAACCAGCCGAACATCCCCGCAAGGAAGGCGGCTACTGCTTTTCCGGGTACGGAAAACACTTTATCGCCCGTTATAAGGCATATAAGGCACAGCGTAGAAAACAGTACGGTGACCACGCCGAACGTTTCTTTGGTGAAAACAGTTTGTTTTTTATCGGTTCTGTCGTTTTTTCTCTGTCCGTTCAAAATAAACCTCGAAAATTTCCAGTATGTAAATTATAGCAAAATTCCCGAAAATTTACAATAGTTTTTTAAAGTTATTTTTAAACATTTAAAACCGCGCGGAATTTAAGCGCGGCGAAAAGTCGGCAACATAAAATCGCTTTTAACGCGCATAATTATTTTCTTTCGGCGAAAACTTAATTTCGGGAGAAAAAATATGAAAAAATTTTTGATTTTTATTTGTATTGCCTTTTCTTTATTTTCGGTGGTTTCCTTTTACGGCTGCGAAAATAAAGAAAACGGCGCGATAGACGGCAATTACGTTCCCGTTACCGAAGAGTCCTATGAAAGAATATTAGGGCTTATAGACGGGGAAAACCCCGTCGCGGGGTCGGAAACGGCTTTCGGCGGCACGCTTTCTTCGGACCTTTCCGCAGACTTAACAATAGGCGAAAGTTCGGCAAGGATAAGCGAAACGGAAACGTTGAAACTGCAATACCTTAACGAACTTTTAAAAGCGTCCTTAACGGGCGACGTTACGGTACACGCGGACGAGACCTTCCCCGACGCCTTCGTCGGTATGATCGCGGGGCTTTTTTCGGGGAACAGTAGCGAAGAAACTTCTACCGATATCGGCGAAATAAACGCCGTGGGCAACGTTTCGGCGTTTTTAGACGACACCGTAACCTACCTTAACGCAAAAATAACGGGACTTACAGAAAGGCAGAAAGAACTCTTAAAGGAAGAAGGTTTCGACGCTGACGAAATCGGTATAGAAAGCGGCGTAAAGTACCGCCTTTCGGACACCGACGTAAAAGAGACCGCCCTTGAAACGGTTTGGGGCGCGGTAGGCTTTATTTCGGAAGCGATAGCAAAGGTAAAGACCTTGGACTATCAGGCGGTAAACGACTATACGACGCTGTTCGATATAGGGTTCGATATCGACGAAAAGGAAGACGGATTTACCGTAAGACTTAAAACTTCCGAGACAACCGCGGAAAAGTTACGGGCTTGGGCGAACGAAGAAGAGGGCGACTTGAAAGACTTTTTCGAAACGGCTTCGGTAAGCAATCTCGACGTTACTTTGTACCTTTCCTTCGACGGGTACGGAAAACTCGTTAAAATAGCGGCAAACGGAGATATTGCCCTGTCCTTTTCGGCGGGAGAAACGCCCGTAACGGCAAGACTTTCGGGCAACGCGACTTTAAGCTTTGCCATGCCGAAGATAGATTTTCCGTCCTTCGACGACTACGTCGATCCCGCGGGGAATAACGACACCGTTCCCCCCGCAGACGAAACACTCGTTTCCTGAACGGAACAATAAGCGGATTTTATTCCCCGCGACACTTCGCGGGGAATTTTTTTGCCGACCGCATAATATATTATATCGTTATATCGGCCGCAAATTCTCTTTTTTGCTTGACAAATGGATTTTTTGGGAATATAATGAAGAAAAATGTTGTAAAAGGAGACAAAACAATGAAGAAACTTTTAACTGTATTCTGTTCTTTGTGTTTAGCGGTTATGTTATTCGCTCTCTCCGCCTGCGGCGGTAGTGCGGACGGCACCATAAAGGGCGATTACAAAGAGGCTGATGCGGAATCCTATGCTGCGGCTATGGAAGTCGTGTCCGAACCCAAACTCGTTAAAGAAGACCAAACGACTTTCGGTCTTTCCGTGAAATCCGATTTCGAAGCGTCGGTTAAATTCGACGGCAAATCGGTTTCCTTAAGCGAAAACGAAACCGCGAACGTCGCGGTGGACACCGAAAAGGAAGGTCTTGAAGGTATCACGGCCGCCGCGAACGCCGAACTTAAACTGAAAATGGACGACAAGTTCATAGACACCGTGGTTGCCGCTATGGCTACCGCCAACGCGCAGGACGGTGCGGATACTTTCGAAGCTGACGGTGCGGACGGAGCAGGCGAAGTCGGTGAAGATGCCGAAGGTCAGATCCCCGATATCGGTAAAATAGACGTTACGGCGAAAGCCAACGCTTACGTTTCCGCCGGCAACGTTTACGTTGACGGTAACGTAAAGGGTATTTCCGACAAACTTAAAGCGCTTGCCACGGCGAACGCAGGCGAAGAAGCGGCAGACGTCATCGCGACTTTGGAAGAAGGCTTCAAATACGCTTTCCCGCAGGAAATGATTGTAGCGCTTATCAGCAGTTCCGATTACAGTGCCAAGATAGACGTCAGCGAGATTTCGGCAACCATAAAAGGTTTGGTAGGCAGTCTTTCCGTAATGGATGTAACCACCGTAAATACCGTTCTCGGTCAGTACGGCTTTAAACTCTACATCGACAACGGTGCGGACGGCGTTAAGATCAAATTAGCGACCACCGCGGAAGCGAAAACCACGATAACGGCACTCATTACTTCCAGTTTGGGAACGGACGCGCCGGTAAGCGAACTTGCCCTCAACAAATGCGACATCGAACTTTACGTTGCTTTTGACGCGGAAGGTTACTTAACCGGTATAGCGCTTAACGTAAACGTAAACGCTACGGCGAAAGTTTTCGGCAAGACCGCCGAACTTAACGTTAAAGGCACTGCCAACGTTGAAATAGGCTTAGCCGACGTTAAACTCCCCTCGTCTTTCGAAGGGTACGTTAACCCCATGGCGGCAGAACAGCCCGCAGATGAAGGTGCGACAAATTAAATCTCGGACCTTGGAGAATTGATATAAATCGGGAAAACCCCGTCGCGAAGTTTCGCGACGGGGTTTTCTTTTTAATTTCATTTTTTTGTCGGAAAATTTCGGCGTCTTATGTTGATTTATACGAAAATATGTGGTATATTATTTATATCGTGTATAAAAGGAGTTCACCGTGAAACTGTTCGACATTTCAACCGATTCCACCTGCGATTTTTATAAGAGCGAAATAGAAGAAAACAATCTTTTCTTTTTGCCTTTGAAATTTACGCTGGAAGATAAAGGCGTCGTAACGGAATATGCCGACGAATTTTCCGATCTTTCGGAATATGCGGAGTACTACAATAAACTGCGTGCGGGGGTTTTAAGCCGTACCAGTATGAATAACCCCGACGTACATTATCAGCATTTTAAGAAGATGGCGGAAGCGGGGGTAAAGGACGCCGTCCACTTTACCATAAGTTACGGGCTTTGCCGCACCGTGGACGTCGCGCGGGAAGCCGTAGAAGAAGTTAAAAAAGACTTCCCCGACTTTAACTGCCTGTGCGTGGAGTGCAACACCACGACGGTAGGTCAGGGGTTGCTGGTCAGAATCGCCATCGATATGCGGGAAAAGGGCAAGACCGCACGGGAAGTTTTCGACTACGTCGAAGGGGTAAAACACAAAATACAGCATTTTATAGTCGTGGACAACCTTAACTTTCTGGTTCGCGGCGGCAGACTTTCGGCGGCGAAGGCGTTTATCGGCGGTATGCTCAACGTAAAGCCTATTATAGTGTTCAACAAGGAAGGAAAACTCGTCAATTATAAAAGAGAACGCGGCTTGAAAAAGACCATACGCGCTATCGCGGACGAGTTCGGAAACTACACGCTCAATAAAGACTACCCCTTGATTTTCGTCGGACATACCGATAATCTTTCTTACGCCGAGTTTTTAAGCGATATATTGAAGGAAAAATACGGCGTTACACCGGAAATAAGAATAATAGGACCGGTTATCGGTTCGCATTTGGGTCCCGACACCGTGGCTTACGCCTTCCTTTCCAACGAAGAAAGACCGGTGTAGTCCCGTCGGCGTATTAAAAAACACTTGAAAAAAATCAAAAAACTACGGGGACGGCGAATTTTCGCCGTCCCCGTATCATTTTATATGTCGCGTTTTGTATTATTTATTGAGGTTCGCTTTTAATTTTCCGAGTTCGTCGTAAAGTTCCTTCGGCACTCTTTCGCCGAGTTCCTTATAGAAACTCTCTATTCCTTCGGTTTCTTTTATCCAGCTTTCCTTATCGACGGAAAGAAGATCTTCCACCGTCTTCTCGGTAATGCCGTCAAGTCCTTCGACGTTGATGTCCTTTGCGTAGGGAACGTAGCCTATCGCCGTTTCTTTAGCTTCGACCTTGCCGTCGCAACGTTCTAATATCCAGTCGATAACGCGGAGATTTTCGCCGAATCCCGGCCAGATAAAGTTGCCGTTCTCGTCGGTCCTGAACCAGTTTACGTTGAATATCTTGGGCTGATTTTTTATCTTCTTGCCCATTTCTATCCAGTGCGCGAAATAATCGCCCATATTGTAGCCGACGAACGGTCTCATCGCCATGGGATCGCGCCTTACGACGCCGACGGCACCCGTAGCCGCCGCCGTGGTTTCGCTCGCCATAATGCTGCCTACGAACACGCCGTTGTTCCAGTCCTTACTCTGATATACCAAAGGTGCGGTCTTCGCCCTTCTTCCGCCGAATATTATCGCCGAAAGCGGAACGCCGTCGGGCGCTTCGAACTTGTCGGAAAGACACGGACAGTTCGCCGTAGGTGCGGTGAACCTGCTGTTGGGGTGCGCGCCCTTTATCGGCTTGCCGTCTTGATCTTTCATGTCGCCGTTCCAGGGGTTCCCTTTCCAGTCCAAAGCGTTTTTCGGCGGGTTTTTATCGAGACCTTCCCACCACACCGTTTCGTCGTCGAGATTTTCCACGACGTTGGTAAAGATAGTGCCCTTTCTCGTAGATAACAGCGCGTTGGGGTTGGATTTCATACTCGTGCCCGGCGCGACGCCGAAAAATCCGTTTTCGGGATTGACCGCCCAAAGTCTTCCGTCTTCACCCACTCTTATCCAGGCGATATCGTCGCCCACGCACCAGCATTTATAGCCTTTCTTTTTATAGATTTCCGGCGGGATTATCATGGCGAGATTCGTTTTCCCGCAAGCCGACGGGAAAGCCGCCGCAACGTATTTTATCTCGCCTTTCGGGTTTTCGATACCCAAAATAAGCATGTGTTCCGCCATCCAGCCTTCTGTCTTGCCGAGATACGACGCTATGCGTAGCGCGAAACATTTCTTGCCTAAAAGCACGTTGCCGCCGTAGTTGGAGTTTATGGACATTATGGTGTCGTCTTCGGGGAAATGGCAGATATACCGCTTTTCTTCCGAAAGTTCCGCGTACGAGTGGAGTCCCTTTACGAAATCCCCGTCGCCCAACGCTTCGAGTACTTTATTTCCCACTCTCGTCATTATCGCCATATTCAGAACGACGTATATGGAGTCGGTGAGTTCTATGCCGATTTTGGAAAACTTACTGCCTACCGCACCCATGGAATAGGGGATAACGTACATGGTCCTGCCTTTCATAACTCCCTTGAAAAGTCCTTTCAAGAGTTTGTACGCTTCTTCCGTTTCCATCCAGTTGTTTATCGGCGCGGAATCGTCTTTATTCTTCGAACAGATAAAAGTCCTGCCTTCCACCCTTGCGACGTCGTTCACCGTGGTACGGTGAAGGTAGCACCCGGGGAGTTTTTCCTGATTCAATTTTATCAGGATCTTTTCCTTTACCGCCTGTTCTCTTAAACTTTCGAGTTGCGCTTCGCCGCCGTCGATAAGCACCACTTTATCGGGCTGACAGAGTTCTTTCGCTTCTTCTATAAAAGCCGCGAGTTTCCTGTTTTTTATATCCATAACATATTCTCCCCGAAGGCGGTTTTCTCCTGCCTTCGTATAAAAAACGAAATTTTTTACATTATAACATTTTTCGCGAAAAAAGTAAATCCGTTGACGGGTATGGAAATATAATTATTTCTTTTACCCCGTTTTCTTTATTTTCGCCGTATTCCGACTTTTTTTGCCGAAAAAGATTATTTTTCGCACTTCCCTTACATATAAAATAGTTATAACCCGAAAAACGTGTGGGATCTATATGGCGTTCGAAAAAAAAGTCGTGGTATTGAAACAGACGGCGGAAGGCTTTTCTTCCACCGATAAGCCGCTGTGCGGAATATGCAGGATAGAGACCGAAGACGAAGTAACTACCGCGTTTTTATCCTTTATCGGCGTCGCCGCGTCGTCGCGCGGCGAATACTCCCTTTTTATTCTATGCGGCGACGGTAAACTTTGCCGCGTACGGCTCGGCAGTCAGCCGAAATCGGTAACGGAAAGTTTCAACCCCGCCCTTTCTCTCGAAAAAGGGTTCGGCGCGGGACTGTTCTTTATAGAAGACGATATCCCTATACTCGTCGCCTACCGCAAGACCGAAAACTTCGGCAAAACGGTCAAGGAATTCAAAAGCGCGGTGTACGAAAGTTTCATAGGGCGCGAAAAGACCGTGAAAAAACCTTCCGTCTCTTACGACGACCAGGCGGTCGCCGCCGTAAATTATTACGACCAAAAGGAAAGAAACGAAATTGAAAGCCTACGAACTGAAAATGACGCTGCTTCTTTCGGAAGCCAGACGCAAACGGCAAAAGACCAAGAAGTCCTTAAAACTTATGAAGATGAAACGGACGCTTATAAAAGCGAAAACGGCGAAACCGCCGCCTATTACTTAAAGGTAAAGGCGGAACTCGATAAAATTTTTTCCAAATTCCCCGAAGAACCGTCGCTCAAAAAGGTGATACCCGAAAGCAGGTGGGCGAAAATCAATTATTCGGGAGACAAATATTACGTCGTGGGACTCGTAAAGGAAGAAGGCGTCGAAAAATACGTCTGCTACGGAGTGCCTTCCCCCTACGCGGAACACCCGCCCGAACCCCTTAAAGGCTACTCTTCTTTCGTGCCGAGATCGATATTCAAATTAAAGGGCGACGGGTTTTTCATAATGTTTCAGGACGCCGTAACCGGCAGATGCGTAAAAACGGACGAAGAGTAACTCTCCGTCCGTTCTTTTACTTCGTTCGTTTTTTATCTTCTTCTATGCGGCGTCCCAGTATGCGGAAGTCCTGTTTTCTTTATACCACTCGGTATTTTTAAGTATTTCGTTGTTGTCCGAACAGTTCACCGATACCGCCCCGTCCTTTAACGCCACGACGATATTGCCGTTGAAACTTTTAAATTCCCCTTTGTCGTAGTCTATACACAGCGTGGTAACGTACACTTTGTCGGTGTATTTCGATATGTTGTTTATAAACGTCTGCGTGGGGAAGGTGTTGTTGGCGTTTTTGGTATATTCCGTACTGCCCGCGCAGCAGCACACGCAGCATATCTTGGGCTGAAAGACGCTTAAAAAATATTCCGAAGAACTGGTCTTACTGCCGTGATGCCCCGCCTTGTACAGTTCCACTTCTACGAAGTCGCCCGCATTAAGACCGTGTTTCGTCTTATAGTTGTCGGCAAGAGATTCTTCGCCGTCTTTTTCAAGGTCGCCGGTAAACAGCAGTTTCTTTTCGCCGCAGTTTATCATACAGCACACCGAATAGTCGTTTTCGCTCTCCGCATGCGCGCCTTCTTCGTAAAACGCGTGGTACAGTATCTCCAAATTCACGCCGTCCGAAAGTTGGTAAACGTCCTGCGCGCCGCCGACGTTATTCACGCAGGATAACGCGTCGTAAACTTTCTTGCCTTTCGCCTTTACTTCTTCTATCTCGCGCTTAAAATTGTTGTAGAGTTTGGCGGTGGGTTTCTGGTTGGTGTTCGAAAAGGTTATGACCGTGCCACAGTCAAAAAGATCGAATATGGAATCCTTGTTTTCGGCGGTGGCAAACCCCGCGTAATGATCCTGATGCGCGTGCGTTACTATAACGTATTCCAGAATCTTGTCTTTTACGTAGTTTTTGAGATAACTTTCAACGAAGGGTACGCTTTGTTCCCGCGAACCGCAGTCGATAAGAACTTCGGTATTCCCCACCTTTATAAGGGTGCAATCACCCGTGTATTTGTTGCCGAGTTCGATAAAGTGTACCGAAAGGTCGGCGTCTTCCACCGATATAACGCTGTCCGAAATATCGCCCGAATAATAATATCCGTGCGCTTCGGTCAGTTCGTCGGTCGTAATGTTTGCCGTAAAGCGGTCTTCCGCTATAAACAGCGGGGCGATAAACCCGCCTACAAGACCTACCGCCGCGGCTATCACCGATAGTATAACCGTTTTTACCAAGGAAAATTTCTTTCTGCTCATAACTTAATCCCCCGCCGCCGCGATAGCGTCTTCTTCCGTCGGTTCGACGAACGTAACTATCCTTATTTTCTTTACGGGATATATCTTGCCGAATTTAAGGGTGTTCACGGTATAACTTATGTAATAAGCGGTCTCTTCCCCTTCGGCGTAATACTTGCCGTTTTCGTAACGCATTGAAGTTTCTATCTGCACCTTGTCGCTTATATCCCTGCCGAATTCGACTATCTTTACCCCTTCGTCCAAATATCCTTCGCCTATCTCCAACGTAACGTATTCTTCGCCAAGCATATCGAACACGTCGTTGCGGTTTAAAAAGAAACACGCCCCCACGCCCAACGCCAGCGACAGTATAAAGGTTATTATAACCGCCGCCACCGTCTTGGGGTGCGCTCTCGTTATCGCTTTCGCCGTAACGACCGCCGCGCCTATTCCCGCCGCCTTTTTCGCCGTGCTTTTCGCGGAAGAATTGCCGCCCCTTGCCGCGGAGACTCTCTTCGTCGTCTTTCCGTATCTGTTTTCAGCCATAAAGACCCCCGTAATTTATCTTCCTTACCATTGTACATTATATTCGATTTTTTTGCAAACTTTTTAGGCTTTTCTCCGCACATAAAAAAATTTTTAAAACACGGAAAAAACGTCCTTAAAATCGTTGACACGACGCCTTGTATGTTATATAATATTCCCATTGTTGTGGTTTAGTTTTATTAAACTTTTTGTTAATAATCTCTAAACCAAGGGGGAAATATGGTTCTCGGCGAAAAAATAAAAGAGTTGCGGCTCGCCTGCGCTTTGACGCAGGAAGAACTTGCCGACAGGTGCGAACTGACGAAAGGCTATATTTCGCAGCTCGAAAACGATCTTACGAGTCCGTCCATCGCAACTTTGATAGATATTCTTTCCGCGCTCGGAACCGACTTAAAGGAGTTTTTCTCGCAGGCGGACGAAGAAGAAAAGGTAAGTTTTAACAAGAACGAGTTTATAGAAAAGGTTACGGACGAATACGTTCTTAACTGGTTGGTCCCCAACGCCCAGAAAAACGCCATGGAACCCGTGCATATGGTATTAAAGGGTGGCAAGTCCACCGACGACGACTTCCCGCACGAAGGGGAAGAATTCGGGTTCGTGATAAAGGGCGAAATAGTACTTAAACTCGGCAAGAGAAGGATAAAAGTAAAAAAGGGCGAAAGTTTTTATTTTACGGCAACCGCCGTGCACAGAATAGAAAACGTCAAAGAACAGGACGCGGAATTTATCTGGGTATCTTCCCCGCCGTCTTTTTAACGGGAGAAACTAATGACTTCGAAAAACAACGCCAAAGATAACGACGTCGCGGTAAAGACGACTAACGGATCGGGTAAAAAGAACGACAACATAATAGAAATAAAGGGCATAACGAAAGTATTCGAAGACGGCGTTACCGTCATAGACGACTTGAATCTCGGCATAAAGCGGGGACAGTTCGTTACGCTTTTAGGACCTTCGGGGTGCGGCAAAACCACGCTTTTAAGACTTATAGCGGGATTCGAGACGCCGACGGAGGGCGAAATATACATAGAAGGCGTGCCGATAACGGCAATACCGCCCTATAAACGTCCGGTAAACACCGTATTCCAGAAATACGCGCTTTTCCCGCACCTTAACGTTTTCAAAAACGTCGCTTTCGGGCTGAAACTCAAAAGAACTTCGGATCCCACGGCGAAAGGCGGTTTGCGCAAGTTTACCAAGGTGGAAATAAAAGAAAAGGTGGACAGGGCGCTGAAACTCGTCGGTCTCGAAGATTACGGACACAGGGACGTAAACTCTCTGTCCGGCGGACAGCAACAGAGAGTCGCCATAGCGAGGGCTCTCGTATGCGAACCGAAAGTTTTGCTTTTAGACGAACCTTTGGGGGCGTTGGACCTTAAAATGCGCAAGGAAATGCAGAAGGAATTAAAGAAAATGCACGAGGATCTCGGCATAACCTTTATTTTCGTCACGCACGACCAGGAAGAAGCGCTTACCATGTCGGACGTCGTAGTGGTCATGAACGACGGCGTTATTCAGCAGATAGCGCGCCCCAAAAAGATATACGACGAACCGAGTAACGCCTTCGTCGCCGACTTTATCGGGGAATCGAATATAATTTCCGGTATTATGGAAAAAGATTTTTCCATATCCTTTTTGGGCAAGACGCTTAAATGCGTGGACAAAGGTTTCGAAAAGAACGAACGTATCGACGTGGTAATACGCCCCGAAGACATAATAATAAAAAAAGATCACGGCAACGGGCATTTCGACGGAATAGTTTCTTCCACGGTATTTAAGGGCACTTACTACGAAATGGAAGTTATGGCGAACGACTACGAGTTTACCGTTCAGTCGCAGACGGAGTTCCCGAAAGACGCAAAGGTATCTCTGGAAATCCTGCCCGACAGCATACACATAATGAAGAAGATGCTGACCATAAACAAATTCATAGGCGAAGTGGTCGGCGAAAATCTGGTAAGTTTCTGCGACGGAGAATTCGAAATACCGACGGAAGGATTCGAAGAAGGCGATAAGGTGTTGGTTTTCGTTCCTTTCACCGCCGTCGAACTTACCGACGACGAAGAAGACGGCGTTATAGGCGCGAACGTAACGCAAAGCGTTTACCGCGGAACTTACTATCAGGTACAGATATTTACCGACAGCGACGACGACTTCTACATAGACACGGCGGACGAGTGGGATATGGACGACAGAGTCGGTGTGAAAATAGACGGGAATAAGGTAAGGCTGGAACGCTACGTCGAAGAAAAGGAGAAGGAAGATGCGTAAAAAACCCACCGTCTTCCGCCCTACGGCGTTTTCCTTTCCCTACCTTGCCGTAACGCTGGTGTTCGTCATCGTTCCCCTTGTTCTTATTCTCGTTTACGCCTTTAAAGGCGAAGACGGGGCGTTTTCTTTCGGAAATTTCGTAACCGTCTTTTCCGATCCCGAAAACGTCAGATCTTTCGGGAAAACGATAGGAATTGCCGCGCTTTCGACGGCTATATGTCTCGTTATCGCGTATCCCGTCGCTTTCGTTCTCGCTTCTTCGCCGTTCGACAGGATACCGATCCTTTCTCTTTTGTTCGTTATCCCGATGTGGATAAACTTCATGCTGAGAATCTTCGCCCTGCAATCACTTTTGGACGTGATAGGTATAAATCAGGGATTCTGGGCGGCGATAATAGGTATGGTGTACGACTTTTTCCCGTATATGCTGCTTCCGATATATACCATACTTAAAAACATAGATAAAAGTTATCTCGAAGCGTCGAGAGATCTGGGCGCGAATTCGACTAAAACGTTTTTAAAAATAACCCTTCCGCTGTCGTTGCCGGGGGTGATAAGCGGGATAAGCATGATGTTCATGCCCGTTTTCAGCTCCTACGCCATAACGAAAATGATGGGCGATATGAATACTTCCGTAATAGGTGCGAAGATCGCTTCGCTGTTCGAAGCGCACGACTTCGGCGGCGGATCCGCGCTGTCGTTCGTGCTTCTTCTTCTGGTGATAGCGGTGATGCTTATCGGAAAACTCGCGACGGGTAAAACGGTGAAAACACCCAAAGGAGAGATCGCGCAATGAAAAAATCCGTCTCTTTCTCTCTCGCCGTAAAATGGGCGATACTCATAGTCGTTCTGATCGCGATATACGTTCCCCTTCTTATGATAGTGGCGTATTCTTTCAGTCCCGCACAGTCGGTGGGCGACGATTTCGGCGGCTTTACGGCAAGCCTGTTTTCCAAACTTTTTGAAAACGAAGATCTGCTGAAAGCCACAGGAAACACCTTGCTTATCGGCGTCGTTTCGGCGTTCTTCGCCACCGCTTTGGGAACGACGGCGGCGATAGGCATACACTATATGCGGCGCAAAACGCGTACCGTTGTGGACGCTTCTTCGCAGATTACCGTGGTAAACGCGGAAATCGTTACGGCGATAGGTTTTTATCTGCTTATGCTGTTTTTAAGGGAAACTTTATCTCTTCCCGTCAATTTCAGCCTTTTATGGATAATCGTGGCGCACACGGTCATAACCACACCTTACGTTCTGCTTACCGTCTCTCCCCGCTTAAAACAACTTAACCCGAACCTTTTGGAAGCAAGTATGGATCTGGGCGCGGGACCTATGAGAAGTCTTTTTACGGTAATGTTGCCGCAACTTGCGGGCGCTATGGTGTCGGGATTCGCCCTTGCGTTTACCCTTTCTTTGGACGATTTCGTAATCACCAACATCAACTCTTTGGGATCGGGCATAGAAACCATTTCGACGTTTATTTACGACGGCGTACGCAAAAAGGGTATCCCTTCGGAAATAAGGGCGCTGTCCACGATAATTTTTACCGTAGTGTTGGTTTCCCTTATCGTGTACAACGCGGTCAAAAATAAAAAAAGACAAAACGAAAAACAATCAAAAGGAGAAATACAATGAAAAAACTCATCAGCATTCTGCTTTCGGCAACCATGATATTTGCCGCAGTGCCTTCCGTTTTCGGATGTTCTTCCAAAAACAGGGACGAAGTGCTTAAAATCTATCTTCCCGGCGAATATATAGACGAAAGTATATTCGAAACCTTCGAAACGTGGTACGAACGGGAAACCGGCAAAAAAGTTACCGTCGAATCCGACACTTTCGAAGCGGTTGAAAATATCCAACTTGCCGTAGAAGGCTCGAAAGCCGATTACGACCTTCTCTGCCCCTCCGACTATATGATAGAGTATCTTATATCGAAAAACCTTCTTCTCGAATACGATAAGTCGGTAATAGACGTTTCCGAAGAAGGTCTGTTCAAATCGGATTATATCGACAGCACCCGCGAATTCGATCCGCAGTTAAAGTACGCCGTACCGTATATGTACGGGACTTTGGGACTCGTTTACGACGTCACCAAAACCGAAAAACAGATAACGAGCTGGGAAGCGCTGTTCGGCGACGAATTCGCCGGCAGACGTTCCGTGAAAGACTCGGTAAGAGACGCTTACGCCGCGGCGTGCATATATAACGCCAGAGAAGAACTCGTAGGTCTTACGGGACAACAGATGAAGGAAAAAATACAGTCGGTATTCGAAGACACGAGTGAAACTACCGTGAAAAACGCGGAAAACACGTTGAAAGCCGTAAAGGCAGGCGGCGCGATATGGGACGTGGATAACGTCAAATTCAATATGGCGGCAGGACGCGGTAACGTCGCGGTAGCCCTTATGTGGTCGTGCGACGCCGGTTACGTCATGAACGACTACGAAGAGAACGGAGAAACTCTTCCCGGCAACCGTAACCTTTGGTACGTCGTACCCGAAGAAGGCGGCAATGTCTATATAGACGCCTTCGTTATAAGCAAATACGCCAAAAACGTAACTGCGGCAAACTACTTCCTTAAATTCCTGTGCACGACGGAGATCGCCGTACAAAACAGCGAATACGCGGGCTGCATTTCCCCCGTTGCCGAGGCCTACGACGAACTGTACGCGGCGTATATGGAAGACGAAGACGGTATGTTCGAAGACACTCCCGAAGGCTGGAAGGAAATGTTTATGGAAACCATGTTCCCGAGTGAAGAAACTCTTAACCGTTGCGGAGTCATGAAAGATTTCGGAAGCGGAAAAACCGCCGTAACCCGTATGTGGGCAAATATTCAGGCTTAAAAACAGGAAAGACTGATTGAAACGATAATAAAATTATCCGCCCCCTTTGACCGTCGGTCAAAGGGGGCGGAATCATTTTTAAATATTTTCAGGTTTATCTGCTTACAGGTCGGGATAGCGCGTCTTTAACAGTCCGAAAAGAAGGTCCGCCGCCTTTTCCGCGCCCGTACAGTCCTTATAGGGCGCGCACTTTTCGCTTTCTTTCATAAAGCCGTTGCCCGTCCTTATCTCCATTTCTATAACGTTGGCGATCTTCTTTACCGATTTCATCCTTACCGCCACGCCTATCTTTTCGTAATACTCCGCCGTTATCTCTTCCAGTTTACCCGCCGTGGCGTTGAGTATCATAGGTCTTCCGAAATGCGCCGCTTCCGCCACCGTGTTGGACCCCGTCTTGCCGATTATTATGTCCGACGCTATCATATAGTCGGACAGTTTATCGGTAAAGCCCACGGGGAAAAACTTAACGCCGTCCTTTTTCTTTTCGGCAAGTTTCATAAACTTGGGTATCTCCCCTTCGCTTTTGCCGAAAACGAAAACCACGTTCATGTTTAAGTCCGAAGAAAACAGACGGCGAACGAGCTTTTTATTTCTCATCGCGCCGTACGCCCCGCTGGTGATAAGGACCGTAACCCCTTTTTCGGGAAGTCCCAACTCCGCGCGGGCTTCTTCTCTCGTCTTTTTGTTCGCCGCCACCTTGTCGCTGAATATAAAGGGCACGCGTTTTACCTGTTCTTTCTTAAACCCTTTGGCGATGGCGCACTTTTCCGCGGCTTCGTTGTTGACCATAAACAGGTCGCACTTTCTGTCCCACGCGGGATAGATATAGGGGTCGGGGGAATAGGTCGCGATAAGTGTGTCCGCGAATCCCCTGTCGTTGGCTTCTCTCGCAAGGTGCGCGGGCTGGTAGAAACTGGATACCAACAGGTCGGGTTTCTCTTTTTCGAACTCCTTGAAAAACTTCTTTCTTCCGCCGCGGAAAAAGAAGTCTATTATTTTAAGCGTAAAGCGCGAAGAAAAACGGTAGGAAAACCCTTCTATCTTTCTGTAAAGCCAGCTTTTCGACAGAAGTTTTATAAACTTTACCTGCGTGTCGCCCATTTTACGCACTTTCTTTTCTTTGCTGTCTTTAAAGACGTAACTTTCTTTAACGTCGCACTTGTCGCCGTATTTAAGGGAAAATGCTTTCGCCATGCCCGCCATGGGGGTTATATGCCCCATACCGGCTTCCGTAAACGTGAAGATGACTTTCGGCCGTTTGTTTTCCACTTCGATCTCCGCAAAAGGTTGTTGTTCTAACATTATACTACTTGTCGAAATTTAAGTCAAACGCTTTTCGGCGCGGAAAATCGGTCGGCTTTTCCGTTGACATTTGCCGTTTTATCTTATATAATATAATGCATATATGAGAAAGAAAAAAGAACGGATAAGCCTTTCGCAGATAGAAGTGGGCGAAGACTTGGAACCTAAAATAGTAGAAGTATCCGTTTCGGACGCCGCGACGGAAAAACCCGCGGTCAAACCCGAAAAACCTTCGCAAAAAAAGAAAAGTATAGGACGACAACTCGTCATGACGAGACTTCTCGGCATCGACGAAGACGAGAAATTCATAAACAAACGCCAGAAGTTTTTTAAACGCCTGTTTACCGCGGTATTCGTGGTATTCGTGGTGGGCGTTCTGGCGTTCACCTTTTACAGGGATTTCTTTTCGGGCAAAGCCGGCGACGCGGTGGACGCCGCCGCTCTTTGGGGAATATTTTCTTCCTGCTGGTACTACCTTATATTCGCACTCCTGTCTTTGGGGTTCTGTTTCCTTATAAAGGGGGCGAAACTTTCGGTAGTGTGCCGCTCCATGACCAAAAAATGGCACTTTAAAACCTGCGTTGAAACGGGAATAATCGGCTACTATTACAACAACATTACCCCGCTTGCCGTGGGCGGACAGCCTTTCGAGATTTATCACCTTTCAAAGCACGGCGTACACGGCGGCGTTGCGTCTTCCATGCCCATAATAGCGTTCTTTATGAACCAACTCGCTTTCGTCGTGATGGGTATAATTTCCTTGGCGTTTTTTAAACACAACACGTTGAACGTTTCCGCGGAATTTACTTCGATATTCCCGCCCGTCATCTCGGTAATGGCGATAGTGGGACTTGTCTGCTGTCTTTTCATGCCTACCCTGGTCTTAACTTTCTCGCTTATGCCGAGATTGGGCTCTAAAATAGTCCACGCCGTCATATGCTTAGGCGGAAAACTTAAAATAGTGAGAAACCCCGACAAGGTCACTTTCAAGACCATGAAAACGGTTATCCATAATTCCCGCTGCGTAAAGAAATTCGCCGCCGCACCCTTGACCTTTATGCTTTCCTTTTTATTAAGCGTCGCCGAGTGGTGCGCGACCTGTTCCATAGCGTATTTCACGTTGCGGTTTTTCGGGTTCGATATGACGGAAGTCGGCGGTATGATGGAGTGGTTGCAAATAACCGAACTGTGTCTTATCCTTTACGCCGCGATATCATTTATCCCCACGCCCGGTAACTCCGGTGCGGCAGACCTTTCCTTTTACGCGCTGTTTCAGGTCAAACTCATGGCGGGTCTTGCCTTCTCCGCTATGGTCGTGTGGAGATTTTTAAGTTTCTACGCCTTTATACTCGTCGGCTTTATATTCACGACCTTAAAGAAGAAAGCCGATCAGAAACACGAAGTTCTAAGTAAAGATATCCCGCTGTAATGTAATTACGGCAAACGCCCCCGAAACCTTGCGTTTCGGGGGCGTTTTTTATTCCGTTTCCGGTTTATAACGCTTTAAGGTTTTCCGCCACGGCGTCCAAAAACCCTTCGGTGGAAAGTTTTACCGGCGTAACGCCGTCTTTCTTAAACAATCCCGTAAGGTCTCCCGTCATCTTGCCGCTTTCTATCGTGGAGATCGTCGCCTTTTCGAGTTTTTCGGCAAAGCACGAAAGGTCTTTTAAGCCGTCCAGTTCCCCGCGCTTTTTAAGCGCGCCCGTCCAGGCGAATATCGTCGCCACGGGGTTGGTGGAAGTTTCTTCGCCTTTAAGATATTTATAGTAGTGGCGGGTAACCGTGCCGTGCGCCGCTTCGTACTCGTAGACGCCGTCGGGCGATACCAGAACCGAAGTCATCATGGCAAGACTGCCGTAAGCCGTAGCCACCATATCGCTCATTACGTCGCCGTCGTAGTTTTTGCACGCCCATACGATACCGCCGCCGCCCCTTACTATCCTTGCGACCGCGTCGTCTATAAGGGTATAGAGATACTCTATCCCCGCCTTTTCGAATTTTTCCTTATATTCGTTTTCGTAAATTTCGTTGAATATCCGCTTAAATTCCCCGTCGTAGATCTTACTTATGGTGTCTTTCGTCGAAAACATCAGCGGCATTTTTTTATCCAGCGCGTAATTAAAGCAGGAACGGGCGAAACTTTCTATACTTTTCACCGTGTTGTGCATGGCGAGTACCACGCCGTCTTCTTTGAAATCGAAAACGGTAAGCGTTTTTTCTTTGCCCTTTTCGTCGGTAAATTTAAGTTCTGCGACGCCTTTTCCCGCCTTGCCGTCCACCGCCTTATAGATATCGCCGTAGGCGTGACGGGCTATCACTATAGGCTTTTTCCAACTCGGAATATACGGCGTAACGCCGTCAACTAAAATAGGCGCGCGAAACACCGTGCCGTCCAACACCGCCCTTATCGTGCCGTTTGGACTTTTCCACATTTCTTTTAAGTTATACTCTTCCACCCTTGCGCGGTTGGGGGTGATGGTGGCGCACTTGACCGCGACGCCGTACTTTTTGTTGGCGAGTGCCGCCGCCGTCGTTACCGAATCTTCCGTTCTGTCCCTTTCGGGAAGTCCCAGATCGTAGTATTCCGTCTTTAAATCCACGAAAGGCAGAATAAGTTTTTCTTTTATCAGTTTCCAGATGATCCGAGTCATTTCGTCGCCGTCCATTTCAACGAGCGGCGTTTTCATTTTTATTCTTTCCATAGCGAATCCTTGGTTTATTTACCGATATTTTAACACATTTGCCCGCCCGTTTACAACTGTTTAACCCCCTTCGCGCCGCAAAAAGATAAAATTCCCGAATCGAATTCTTTTACTTCGGTACTATGCTCCGAAAACTCTTTTACCCCTTCTTCTATCATTTCCGAAAGCATAGTCTTAAACCCCGAAAGGGTGTCGTAAAAAAGATAGTACGCAAGCGACCCCGGGACGGAGTTTATTTCGTTCAAGTACACCGTTTTATCCTTTACGAAATAGTCTATCCTTATCACCCCGCGAAACCCGAATATCCTGTACGCCCTTTCGGTAAGCGTCCGTATTTTCGCGGCGACATTAAAGTCTATTTTTGCGGGAAACTCTCTTTTCCCGCCTTCGTATTTATCGGAAAAGGTGAGAATCTCGGTTCTCCCTATCGGGCGTTCGCATAGGGAAACCTTTATTTCGCCGTTTTTCTTATACGCCGCGCAGTTTATTTCGGTGAAACCCTTTAACAGCGGTTCTGCTATCGCCTTGTCGCCGAATTTTAAGGCGTAGGAAAGGGCTTTCAAAAATTCTTCCCTGTTTTCCGCTTTCCCCACTCCTACGCTCGATCCGCCCTTTACGGGTTTTACTATCACGGGGTAGCCGAATTTGGGCTCTTCTATCCTTTTCCCGCCGCCGCAGATCATAAAAGGCAGAACCTTTATTCCCGCGCCTTTCATAGCCGCTTTGGTAAACGCCTTATCCATAGCGAGTGCGGAAGAAGTTATATCGGGCGAAGCACATGGGATATCGCACATATTAAGCACCCCCGCAAGGCTTCCGTCTTCCCCGCGTTCGCCGTGCATACAGTTTATCGCGCAGTAAACGTTACATAAAAGTTTAAGTCTTCCCCGCTTTTTCTCGTACAGGGCGTTCTCCCCCGAAACGACGGTGAGTTTTTTAAGTTTGTTTAAGGAAAGAGAAGAATAGGCGTCGGGGTCTTTCAAGATTTCGCCTGTGTACCACCCGCCGTTTTTGGCGACGTAAACGGGTACGGCGTTGAACTTTTCCTTATCGAGAGAGTTTGCCGTCATTACCCCCGTTATCACCGAAACGTCGTGCTCCACGCTCTTTCCGCCGTAGAAAACCGCTATATTTTTCATAAAAAACACCTCCGCAAAATTTTTCCGCTTTGGTGTCTTTGTGTTTTTTTCGGGCGGTACTTAATTGTAGTTGTCAGGAAGGTCGTTTTCAAACAGCACCACGTCCCCTTCTTTAAGTATGCTGTTCAGTATTTCGTTGCCCTTGTTCAGGTTCTTCGCGAATATTATGTTGTCGGTGGTCATACCGCCTTCGGTAAGTCCGTTTATCAGCATTTCGGCGTTGTGCTTGCCTATCACCATTACGATATCGGCTTTCCCTGCCAGCATCTTTCCGAAACGCAGGTTCACGACGTTTTCCATTTTGCCGAGTTCCACAAGCCCCGGGGTTACCACTATCTTTCTGCCGGAGAAACACTCTAATATCTCCAACGCGGCTTTCACCCCGTCTTCGTTGGAATTGTAACTGTCGTCTATTATGACTACGTTCTTGTTGTTTGGCACGAGTTCCAGACGGTGTTTTACCGAGTGCAGTCTGTTCACGCCCCTCGCTATCTCTTCGGCGGAAAGCCCCGTCTTGTACGCCACCGCCGCCGCAAGACAGATATTGCTGACGTTGCTTTTACCGAGAAGCACCGTGCGGCAGGTAACGGATTCTTCGCCCTTTATATTAAGGGTGAATTCCACCCCCTTGCTGTCGGTAACGATATCGGTCGCGTAAACGAGATTATCATTTCCTTCCGCGCCCGCGCAGTACTTTTCCCCTTTGAAAGCGTTAAACAGTTCCATCGCCCCTTCGGAATCGGAAGAAAAGAATCCTTTGCCGTTTTCGGGCAGACTCTCCATAAGTTCGTACTTGGTCTTTTTAATGTTTTCTATCGAGCCGAAAGATTCCAGGTGCTGGTTGTTTATGCCCGTTATAACCCCTATATCGGGCTTTATTATGTCGCAGAGTTCTTTTATTTCGCCCTTACTTCTCGCGCCCATTTCAGCGATAAACACGTCGTGCGTGCCGTCAAGATCTTTCGCCGTAAGCGTTATGCCCATAGGGGTGTTATAGGAAGACGGCGTTGCCAGCACCCTGTACTTTTGCGAAAGCATGGTCTTTAATATTTCCTTTACGCTGGTCTTGCCGAAACTGCCCGTAACGCCTATTTTTATAACGTCGCTATGCTTTATCTTGTATTTTGCGAAATTGACGTAATGGCGGCGGATGATCTCTTCCGTCGGTTCGTTCATGCAGTAGGCGATAAAAAGAAGATAGGGGCTTACTATCGGCATGGCGCATATAACGGAATACCTTAGTATCCCCACCATTTCGTCGCCGATAATAAAGGCGACGTAATTTAAAAGCACCAAAAGTCCGAAAGTCGCGACGGCAAGCGTTAAAATATAGGTAATGCACAGCCGCACGAGTCTTTTGGTCTTTTTTATGGGTATCTTGGCGTTGACGTGCTTTTCGGAATCTATATAGGTGATAACGAATATAAGATACGACGCGAACCCGACGTAAGACGCCGCGAGATTACCGACGTACGAAAAACAGGTGTTGAGTACGCAGAAGAATAAAAACCCCAGAAGACACAGCAGCATAAGACGGGAAAGGTAGGGGGTTTCGGGGCTTAAAAGCCACTTAAAGTACCGCTTGCCGTGATACCCGCTCTGTTGCAGAACGAGAAGGAATTTCACCGAAGCGAGAAATAACAGAACTCCGTTTACGAGGCTTATGCTTATAAGCACGATAAGCGACGCGCCGGAAAATATTTCGGAAAAACTATCTATACCTATCGGAAACATAATCTTCGAGTAAAAACTCTCTCACCTCCGAATTGAATTTTGCGGGGGCGTCGATAAAACAGAAGTGCCCCGCGTTTTTTACGAAAACGAGTTTGGCGTTTTTTATCCCCACCTTTAATCTTTTAGCCGTGTACGGCGGCGTTTCCTTATCCTTTTCGCCGTTTATTATAAGGGTGGGGTTTTCTATAAACCGCAGTCTGTCGTCCAGATACTCGTTTACTATCCTTATAAAACTTTCCCGCATTACGGGGGATAAGGCTTTATAGTCTTCGGAATAAAACGCCGACAATTTTTCTTTGGGAACGAATTTTTTCAAGACCGAAAAAACGGTTTTTTTAATGGTTTTTTTGAAAGTCCTTTTCGGTTTTAACCCCGCCGCACCCGTAAGAACGAGTTTATCGAACAGGTCTTTATCCCCGCTTGCCGCTTTTATCGCTATTCTTCCGCCGAAAGAGTGGGCGATGACCGACGGCTTTACTATCCCCTTTTTATACATATACTCTTTGACTTCTTCTATATAGTCGTCCAAAGAATAGGGATACTCCATAAAAGGGTTGTCGCCGAAACCTTTAAGGTCGGGCGCGAAAACTTCGAACTCCCGCCCGAAAAACTTTATCTGGCGGTAAAAACTCGCACCCGAAGACAAATACCCGTGCAAAAACAGTATCGCGCCGCGATTTTCTTCGGTATAAGCCGCGCTTTTTACTATATCATATCTCCTTTGAAAAAACCAGCGCGTCTTCGCCGTCGCCGTAGTATTTTTTTCTTTCGGATATTTTAAAAAACCCCGACGCCGAGTAAAGGTTTATCGCGGGCAGGTTGCTTTTTCTGACTTCCAGAAAAACTTTTTTTATCCCACCGTCTTTTGCCGCCGATAAAAACCGCGACAGAAGCGCCGTAGCAAGCCCCCGCTTTCTGTATTCCGGAAGAACGAAAACGGCGTCTATATCGGCAACGTCCTGCGCAAAAGAGTAAGTGATATATCCCGCCTTTTTGCCGTCCGCAACCGCAATCTCTCCCGAAAGTCTTCCCTTTTCGAGAGATTCAATCACCATATTCTCCGTCCAGCAGTCGGTAAACCCGAAATCTTTTGCCGAAGCGATAAACTCGGCGTCTTTTACGGTAATCTTTAAAAAAGTCATCTTCCTTCTTCCGCCTGACTTTTTCTGACGTACAGGGGGTTTATCTTTTCAAGATCGCAGGTCGCCGTATCCTTTTTTAACTCTGCGGCACGCATTAGTCCCGTAACGACGGAAACTTCTTCCGCTCCGTCGATATTCGCGCCTTCCGCCGCCAAAAACCGATAGTCCCGATATTTTTCAAGGTCTTTTTCAAGAACGTACGACGGGGAAACGGTAACCTTACCGTTTTCGTACCCGCAGATATAATATCCGCCGTGCCCCGCGTCTATCAGAGATAAAACCTTTCCGCTATCTTTATTGTATGCTATTGTGTCGAAAGAAGTTATATTTAGACACGGCTTTTTATGTGCGTAACACATTGCCTTTACGGTGGCAAGCCCTATCCTTATCCCCGTAAACGACCCCGCGCCCGTTACCACGGCGAAAAAATCGGCGTCTTTTAATTCAAGCCCTGCTTTTAGACAGAGTTTTTCCGTTTCTTCCATCAGCCGTTCGGAGTGGTGCGTTTTGCAGTCTTTATCGAAAAAGGTATAGGTCTTTCCGTCTTTTACCGCGATTACGGTAAGGTGATCGCCGCTCGTGTCTATGGCGATATAGTTCACAGATATATTCTCCTTTCGTTTTCGCCCGTCTTTTCTATTCTCACCGTCTTTACGGTTTCGGGCAGCGCGCTCTTTATGTTTTCCGCCCACTCTATAAGGCAGACGGTATCTTTCCCGAAATAATCGGTAAGTCCCATAACTTCCGCTTCTTCGCCGGAAGACAAGCGGTAGCAGTCGTAGTGGTAGATAAAATCGCCGTACACGTTAAGGTACGAGTAAGTGGGGCTTACCACCCCGTCTATACCGAAATGCGCCGCCACGCCCTTAACGAATACCGTTTTCCCCGCGCCGAGTTCCCCGTCTAAAAGAACCACGTCGCCTTTTTTAAGCGTTTCGGCGTATTTTTTCGCTATATCGAAGGTGTCCTTTTCGGATTTCGAAAGGAAAACTTCGCCCTTTTTTATTGTATCATTTTTATCGGCGGAGCGCAAGTTGATTTTTTTAAATAGCGCGGAAAGCCGTTTATACAGCAAAAACACTATAACGCTTACCGCCGCGCCCTTTATCAGGTTGAAAAACACTATATAGTACCACAGCGAATAAAAGGCGTCCTTTCCCCCGTCGCCCATATACAGCGGGAACATTATGAACCTGTTGGCAATAAGCGCCGCCGCCGTCATCGTGATTATTCCCGCCGCAAGCGTTATAACGACTACGGGAAGCCCCTTTTTGAAACGGTAGACGACGGTGGGGATTATTATAAAGGAAGTGATAACGATAAAGTTCGCTATCTCGCCTATTCCGCCCGTACTGCTGCCCGCAATAAAGCGGATAAGTTCTTTGACCGCGCATATTACCACCCCGACCACGGGTCCGTACATAAACCCGCCGAGAAGTACGAACACGGCGGAAAAATCCAGTTTCAAAAACCCCGCCGCGGGAAATATCGGGAACTCCAAAAGCGATACGGCGAAGGCAAGCGAAGAAAACAACGCCGCGCCGACTGTTTTTCTCGTGATATCGTTACGCATAAAAAAACGCTCCTTAAAATTTAAAGGGGCGTTTATACTCGCACGCGAAAAAACGTAACCGTTCTTTTCCCATCCGGACTATACCGTCGGTCGGGGAATTTCACCCCGTCAACCAAAAAGGCTCGCAGACTTTACTGCCGGTGGGGACTTTCACCCCGCCCCAAAGAATCAATTATATTTTATACCCGAAAATATTTTTTGTAAAGCGTTTCGCGGCTTATTTCGCTTTAAATCCCGCGGCGGCGACGAGTTCTCTGCAAATATCTTCGGCGTAGGGGGTAACCACCCTGTACGCGCCGCCCGCAAGCAACCTGTACGCCACTTTCGCGCTCGTTACTTCCGCTATTATCTTGACGGGCTTTGCGCCCTTGTTTTTCATTATCGCGGTTTCCGCTTCCTTAAAACTCTTTTCGTCGGTCTTGCCGAAAATAAACGCCGAACCGTATATCCCCGACCTTGCCACCGCTTTAAGGAAGTTCTTTATCCCCGCCGAGTCGGTGTTTTCAGCGGGAATTGCGGCGAACACCTTTGCGGAACGGATCTTCCCCAAAGATCTTATCTCTTTTTTAAGTTCCTTTGGGTTTTCTTTTAGTACAGACGACGGCAATACCGCCGTTATTTCCTTTATGCCGTGACTTACGCAGTTTTTTATCTCCGATTTTTTCGCGGAAAAAGATGTTTCCCCGAACGGAAAGTCCACGATGACCGAAAGTTTGTCGCTCGGCTTTCCCTTCTTTTTCATAAACCGTTTTATATAAAGCGGCGCGACGCAGAATTCGCCCACCCCGAAGTCGGTAAGAAACCCCGCTTTTAAGTTCATCTCTTCGTCGGTGGGCGAAAACCTTACCGTAAGGTCGCCTATCCCCGAAGTTATCTTTTTGATAAGGTGATACTTGCAGTCGTTCTTTACCCGTTCTTCCTTTACGCCGAGCGCGTCGGCAAGCCCCTTAAATCCCGCGTCCCTTTCGCTTTCGCCGTCGTAGGAAAAATCGTCTTTCACTTCGGTGGATAAGGCGTACATCGGAACGGATATTCCCGTCTCTTCGGTTTTTTCACGCTTTTTGAAAATACACATATTCTCCCCCTTTCTTTTCCGTAAAATTTTTCAACAAACGCCAAATATCGCAAAATAACGCTTTACTTTATAAGTTATCATTTTTACGGTGAATTATGAAATACTCTTTCGTTTTAGGTCCGTTGTTCCTTATATGTTTTTTCCTTATAAGTCTTATCGCCGTCGTGGGGATAAAGACCATAATTATCGCCGTGCGCCTTAAATTTTCCCCGAAAAAACCCGAGAATATACGCAAAAAGACCAAAACCCCCGTCAAAAAACCGCGGGTTGCCAAAAGCGTGGAAATAAACCCCGACGAAGTGGATAAGATATACGTTAAACGGGTGTCCTAATCTTCGTACTTATAAACGTTTTTCCCGTCGTCCCAGAGTTTTTCGAGATGGTAAAACAGCCTGCTTTCGTCGTTAAAGACGTGCACTATCACGTCGCCGTAGTCCATTACCGCCCAGCGCCCTTCCCTTACTCCTTCTTCCCGCGCGGGACTTATCCCTAGCTTTTCCGTGCCTTCTTCCACCTTTTCGATAAGGGAACGGGTGTGCGTCATACTCCTGCCGCTCGCTATAACGAAATAGTCGGCGGTGTCCGTCTTGCCTTTTAAGTTCACCGTTATAACGTCCTGCGCTTTCGCCGCGCTCAATATCTCGCAGACCTTTTTNNGCAAATTCTTCGGAATTCATGGCTTCTCCTATATTTTTTCTTCCGTTACGTAATACTCGTAAGCGGATAACGTTTCCTTGTATATATATTGCTTTTTGGCGATCAGATGTTTCGTTTCTTCTTCGACGCAACGCTTAAAGCACTCGTCGAAATCTTTTTCGTACAGGTCGCGAAGGTAGTTTACTTCTTCGTAATCTCTGCCCTTTTCCAGCATATCGGCGACGAAAATAAGTTTTGAAAGGGTACTCATGCCCGCCTTTCCCGAAGTGTGGTATTTTATCGCGTCGATAATTTCCCTATCGTTTATCCCGAGAACGTTTTCCGCGACGAACGCCCCCAAAAAGGCGTGCGCCACGGGCGGCGGAACGTCCGTCGGCAAAGAAAACCCCTTATACTTTTTTGCGTCGTCGTATTTAGCGCAGTCGTGAAGCGTAGCGGCTATTCTTACCTTTTCTTCCGAAAGCCCTAACTCTTTTGCCTTTTTCATGGCGCAGGCGACGACGTTGGCGGTGTGGATCCTGCGTTTTTCGGGCAAAGCCCTTTTAACGTAGTCCGAATACTTATCGGCGGGGTAAACGTCGTTTTTTACTATATAGTCGAAAACTTCGGCGTTAATTCCCGCGGGCTTTAACCCTAAACTCATATACGCCCGTATTTCCGCGGAACTTACGTCTTCCCCCGAAAAGGGTATCTTTATATAGTCCGTGCCGAAAGTTTTTTCAAATTTTTCTTTTAAAGTTTTATCGCTCACGAAATACCCGTCCCGCCCGAAAGACACGAGAGTCGCCGCGGCAAGTATCCTTTCGGGGTTTTTCCAGGTGAAAAAATCGGACAGCATATCCGCGCCGACTATAAGGAAAAGTTGTGCGCTTTTATATTCTTCCCTGAAATGCTCGGCGGTGATAAAGGAATAACTTTTTCCCGCCTGCGATATCTCGAAATCGGAAACTTCTACTCCGTCAAACCCCTTAAAGGCGATTTTAAGCATATTTATCCTGTGCTCCGCGGGGGCGAGCGGCGTGTTTTTGTGCGGCGAAACTTTCGTCGGCACGACGATAAGTTTATCTAATTTAAGACTTTCTGCGGCGGCTTTCGCGCAGAGAACGTGCATTTCGTGCACGGGGTTGAACGCGCCGCCGAAAATACCTATTTTCATTACGGTTATATTATCGCATAAGTTAAGGATAAAATCAATCTTTTATAAGATATCCGTTTATTTTTCGTTTTTTTCGGCTATAATTTATCCGGATAACGATGAAAAAATACCCGCTTTCTTTTTACGTTGATATATGTTTTACCTTTTTCGTAAGTTTTACTCTCGTTTCGGCGTTTCTTTCGGGAGTTTTGCCGAAACCCTTTTCGATTGTCGTGCGACTTTCCCTTGCGACCGCGATAACTACCGTCGTTACGGTATTTTTAAAAAAAGCGCGGCTTAAAAAATACGAAAAANNGAAGAAGAAAAACGCCTTGCGGTCGCCGAAAAACTTAACTGTTCTTCGGTAAAAGAAAACACCGACCTGTTTTTTAAAGCTTTTTCGAATCTTAACGAAAACCCCGAAAAAATCGCGGGCGGGATACTTCTCCCCGCCAAAAAGACCGCCGTGTTTATACGGTTTTCCTTTTTTACGCCGGAAAAGAAGGACGTTTTCCGCTTCGCCAACAAAAAAGACGC
>DBVR01000003.1:57257-57475 GCA_002308755.1 Christensenella sp. UBA1259 | reverse complement strand
GAAAATATCGTGCTTTTTTGCGAAAAGTTTTCCGACGAAGTACGATCTTTCGCTATGCGATTTAAAGAAAAAATCGTGTTAAAAGACCTTTACGACGCTTTCGAACTGTTAAGTTCCGCGGGCGTTCTTCCCGACACCGTTATTTCCGAAAGTTTTTATAAAAACAAAAAACCGTCTTTCGATATAAGACGGCTTTTCAACAAGAAAAAGGCGAAAAA
>DBVR01000003.1:0-57244 GCA_002308755.1 Christensenella sp. UBA1259 | reverse complement strand
TACCTTTTTTTCGGCGTTACTTTCACGCTTTTTTCCTTTTTTGCTCCGATAAAACTCTACTACCTTATTTTCGGTTCGGTTTTTTTGTTCTTTTCGCTTATCGTAAGGCTTTTCGGGAAAGAACCTTCCCCTTAAAACTCTATATGCTCGGCTTTTTCTCTTTTACTGCGCCTGTAAAACACGAGTTTTTTACCCGTCGCGCAGACGAATTCCGCGTTTAATTTTTCGGCTATCTCTTCGCCGACTTTTTTTACTTCTTCGCCGGAATTTTCAAGCACCGTTACCTTTATAAGTTCCCGCTTTTCAATCGCTTTATCGAGTTCTTTTAAGAAAATCTCCGTTACTCCCGCTTTTCCCACCTGCGTTACGGGTTCTATCGCGTTCGCAAGCCCACGCAACGTCGCTCTCTGTTTACTGTTCAACATATCTTTTTTCTCCGAATTTTTTTATATTATAATATTAACAAAACCCCATTAAGGTCGCAGACGCTTAAAAGACAAGAATCCCGAGGTTTTCAGGCTGAAATCGACCTTGTCGGTCATTGAAGTCTGAAAGCCGAGAGAGGCGCGGTATTTTAAGATGTATGAGGCCTTAATCAATTAACTCGAACTCTTCGCCGCCTATAATTATCGTGGATTTTTCCGTCGCGCCCATTTTCTTTAACTCGGTTATAACGCCGCGGTCTTTCAAAACTTTCTGCAAGTAGGAAAGCGAATTTATATCGTCCATCACTACGTTGCGCTTTAAGACGTCGACCAAAGTTCCCACGACGACGAAAGTGTCTTCTTCCTTTAATATCTCGAAAGAAAGCCTTTCGGGTTTAACGTAGTTGAATTCTTCGAATTCCAGCGGTTTTACCGGCGGGAGTTTATTAAGAAGCCCGAATATCTCTTTTTTAAGGACGTCAAGCCCTTCTCCTTTTATCGCGCTTAACGTAATAACTTTCTTCCTGCCGACTTTCGCCTTAAATTCCTTTACCTTTTCTTCCGCGCCGTAAAAGTCGGTCTTATTTAAAACTATTATCTGCTTTAACTTGGCGAGTGCGGGGCTGTAATTTTTAAGTTCTTCGTTTATCTTTAAGTAGTCTTCGTAAGGATCTCTCCCTTCCGAACCCGAAACGTCAACAACGTGCACGAGCATACGGGTTCTTTCTATGTGCCGCAAAAACTCCGTGCCGAGCCCCAACCCTTCGCTCGCGCCTTCTATAAGCCCGGGAATATCGGCTATAACGCACTTGTCGTCGTAATATTCGCATACCCCCAAATTCGGCGAAAGCGTGGTAAAGTGATAGTTCGCTATCTTGGGATTCGCTTTGGTAAGACGGGATAAAAGGGTGGATTTTCCCACGTTGGGNNAGCCCCACGTCGGCGATGGTTTTAAGTTCCAGAACTATTTTCTTCGTTTCCGTCTTTTCGCCCGTCTGGGAAAAGTGCGGCGCTCTTCTTCTGGCGTTGGCGAACCGCGCGTTGCCCTTACCGCCTTCGCCGCCCGTTAAAACCGTCTTTTTCTGTCCGTCTTCGAACATGTCGGCGATAATGCCGCCCGTCTTTTCGTCCTTTATCACCGTGCCCAAGGGCACTTTTATTATAAGGTCTTCGCCCGCCTTTCCGAAACGGTTGTTGGGCTCTCCGTTACTGCCGTTTTCCGCGACGTATTTCGTCTTATAGTAAAAATCCGCAAGGGTCGACACGCCTTTATCGGCGATAAATATTATATCGCCGCCCTTGCCGCCGTCTCCGCCGTCCGGTCCGCCGCAAACCTTTCCTTTATAGTGTATAAAGGAAGTGATCCCGCTGCCGCCGTTACCTGATTTTATCGTTATTTTCGCCTTATCTACAAACATTTCCGTTCTTTTTTTCCCACTCGCAAATATCCTTTACGGGACAGTTTCCGCAATCGGGTTTTCTCGCCCCGCAATAACTTCTGCCGAGATATATAAGGTAGTGATGCGCTCTCGACCAGTCGCTTTTATCGAGTATTTCCATAAGCCCCTTTTCGGTTTCCGACGGGTTTTTGCCGTGCGCAAGTCCCATACGCGCGCTCACCCTGAAAACGTGGGTGTCCACCGCTATCGCCGCGCCGCCGAACGCCACGCTGTAAACCACGTTGGCGGTCTTTCGCCCCACTCCCGCAAGAGTTCTTAACTCTTCCAGAGTTTCGGGCACTTGTCCCGAAAACTTTTCGACGATATCTTTCGTCGCCGCGAGTATATGAAGGGCTTTCGTCCTGTAAAGCCCGCAGGAAAAGATATAACTTTCCAGTTCCTTTTGGGAAAGGGTAAGCATCTTTTCGGGCGTTCCGTAACTGCCGAACAGTTTTTCCGTTACCTTATTCACCCGTTCGTCGGTGCACTGCGCGGAAAGCATGACCGCCACCAAAAGTTGGTACGGCGAACCGAATTTAAGGGCGGGCTTGTCCGCAAAAATTTCCGCAAGACGGTTTACTGCGGTTTTGGCTTTGGTTTTATCCATAGACACCTTAAAACTTCCTAAACATATTAACACAAGCGGAAACTTTTTTACAAGCGTTTTGCGCTAAATACTCGTTACCGACCTTTTGCCGCCGTAATTTTTCACGAGAAAAAACCCCGCGAAACTTTTAAGTTCCGTTATCCGCACGGCTTTTTTTATCGCCGAAAAGTATTTCGGATCGGTCTTTACCGAAAGTCCGCAGCCAACGCCCGCTTCTTTCGGGGTGTTGATTATTTCCGAGTATATCCCGTTGTCTTTCAAAAATTCGTGAAACCTTAACGTATGGGCGCGCGACCTGTACGTTACCGCTATAAATTCCATAACGCTTTTCTCCTTTGCATAAATTCTTTCGGGCAATTATAAAATATAGTGTTACACGAATATATTATTCGGAGAAAAGATTTTTTGTTACGGGGGATATATGATATATTTCGATAACGCCGCTACGGGCGGGTTCAAATCGCAGGCGGCGGTATCCGCCGCGACCAACGTCATAAAATACCTTTCCGCAAACCCCGGGCGGAGCGGACACCGCCTTTCCGTTACCGGCGCGAAAATCGTGGAAAGCGCAAGGGAACTTATTGCCGAAAACTTCGGCGCAAGCCCCTTTCGCGTTATATTCACCAAAAACTGCACCGAAGCCTTAAATACTGCGATACTCGGCACGGTAAAGCGCGGCGGACACGTCGTAACCACCGTTTACGAGCATAATTCCGTGCTGCGGCCGTTGAACTTTCTAAAAAGCAAGGGGCTTATATCCCTTTCCGTCGTCAAACCCGAAAACGGCGATATCGTTTCCGCGATAAAATCCGCTGTAAACGAAAACACCTACCTTATCGCGGCGACGACGGGTTCAAACGTAACGGGCGAAGTTTTTGGGGCGGAAAAAATAGGCGCACTGGCAAGGGAAAAAGGTCTTATCTTTATAGCCGACGGGGCGCAAACGGGCGGACATATCCCCTTAAACTTAAAAGACGACGGCATTTCGGCGTTGTGCCTTGCGGGGCACAAAGGTCTCGGCGGAATAATGGGCAGCGGGGTGCTGATACTTTCGGACGACATAGATGTTTCCCCGCTTACTTTCGGCGGGACGGGTACCGACTCTATGAACGTTTTTCAGCCCGAAGACTACCCCGAAAGATTAGAGTCGGGTACTTTGAATCTCCCCGCGATAGCGGCGCTTTTGGAAGGCTTCCGTCAGGTTTCGGGAAACCTTAAAAGGACGGAAAAACTTCTGTACGAAAAAACCGCGCGGTTGGTCTCCGCGCTTAACGAAGTCGACGGAATAAAACTCTATTCTTCCCCTAACCCTTTGGGGATCGTTTCCTTCTCCGCGGAAGGGTTTTCGTCTTCGGAATTTGCCGACCTTTTGAATTCCGAATACGATATAGCGGTAAGGGGCGGGCTGCATTGCGCGCCGCTTACCCATAAATTTCTCGGCACGGAAAACGGCGGGCTGATACGCGCAAGCCTTTCGGTACATAACAGCGCGACGGAAGAAGATTATTTCGTTTTCGCCGTGAAAAAAATTTTGAACGCACTTTAAAATCTTTCGGGACCGCGGATACTCCGCGGTCCCGAAAGAAAAATTTTTTTAGTTTACCATTTTGAACGGACGGTAAACGAGCGAGTAAAAAATGAGCCACAACCCTGAAATTCCGACCAGCGAATAGATTATTCTGGAAACCACCGCTTCAGACCCCGCGCCGAATATCATCGATACGAGATTGAAATTGAAAATACCGACAAGTCCCCAGACTATCGCGCCGACGATCACCAGGATAAAGGCAATAATAGTCGTTGTCTTCATATTTTCCTCCGCAACTTATTATGTGGAGGTTGAAAGGTTTTATTCGCCCTTACCGTTTTTTAAAGAAAACACGCACCCGCAGTAATTCTGGCGGTAAAGCCCGAATTTTTCCGAAAGCCTTATTGATCTTAAATATCCGTCCCGCTTTTTAAAGTCGCAGGGCAGAAACTTTACGCCCGTTTCTTTTTCTATCCTTTCCCCTATCCCGTTTATTTTGTCGGCGTCCTTTAACGGGCTTAACGTCAGAGTCGTGGTAAAATACGTAAAGTTCAACTCTTTCGCCTTTTCCGCCGTCCTTTTAAGCCGCAGATAAAAACACTTTTCGCACCGCGCCCCGCCTTCCGGCGCGTCTTCCGATCCCTTTACCGCGTCCATAAACTCTTTCGGGGAATATTCTTCGGAAATCTCTTTTACCTTTAACTCTTCGCAAAGCCGTTCTTCTTCGCTTTTCCTTAACTCGTATTCTTTTGCCGAATCCATATTCGGGTTGTAAAAGTACACGGTAAGGTCGAAATCGTCTTTTATCCTTTCTATGCACGCGGAAGAACACGGCGCGCAGCAGGCGTGCATAAGAAGTCGGGGAACAACCCCGTTTTTACGGTTTTCTTCTATTATCTCCTGCATTTTTTTATCGTGATTTACCGTCATAGAAGTTCTCTTTTCACCATTTCCCCGCCGACGTTTTCGGCAAAGTACGCTTTGCCGCCCGCCGAAACCGTCTTATAATATTCGCCGTTTTTAAAAACCACCGCCGCGTCGTTTTCTATACAGTAGGCGGTCTTTACGTTTTCTCTTATGCACGCGTCGAAAAAGTCCTTTTCACGCTCGTCGAAGTGGGGACACGCCGTGCCGCGTATAAGCCCCAAGCCTTTATGCATCTTATATTCGCCGCTTTCTCCGCGCATTATCTCGTAATCGGAATACATGTTCTCGAACCAGCATATCGCCCCCGCGGAAAGCCCGCAGACGATCTTTCCTTCCCCGTAAGCCTTTATAAGTTTTTCGTCTATCCCCTTTTCTTTCCACTTTTCAAGCATATACACGGTGTCGCCGCCGCCGACGTAAACGCCGTCCGCCGCGTCGATTTTCCCGAATATCTTGTCCTTGGACATCTCTCCGTACACCGAAAGCGCGACTTCCGCCTTTATATCGAACACCGAAGTGTAAGTCTTTCTGAAACTGTTAAAGTACGGCATACTGTCGTGAGACGCCGTGCCGAAAAACACCATATTCGCTCGCCTGTCCCCCGCTTTTTGCTTTACGAGTTCCGAAACGAACTCGTCGATCTTTAACGTCGTCTTGTTTTTTATTTCGCCGCCGCCTATCGCGACGAGATATTTATCCATATTATCTCCGTAAAAAAAGCGACCGAAGTCGCCGTATAAATTATTCCGTCAGTTTTTTCGCGTTGGAAACGAAAAGTTTTTCCGCCGTCTCTTCCCCGAACTTGCGCTTTATATACCCGTAAGCCTCTTTCATATAATTTTTTCTTACGAAATGCACGTCGCTCGCGACGAAATCGACGAGTCCCGCTTTTACAAGTTTTTTAACGCGTTTCCTGTACTCTGTTCTGGGTTTTGCCATGACCGACGCGGCGTTTACCTGAATAAGCCCGCCGAGAGACTTTATCTCTTTGGCGTCGGCAACCGTTAAGTACGAATACCTTTCTATATGCGCCACGATAGGGATATATCCTTCGAGTGTCAGCGCGTAAACCGCTTCCGTAACGTCGGAACGGTGCGTCGCGCTGAACTCCGCAAGAACGTATTTCGTGCCGTTTACGGTAAGAAGTCTGTCTTCTTTAAGCAGCGGCAAAGTTTCGTCGGTAACGTATATCTCCTGCCCGAGAAAAAGGTTTGCCTCTACGCCCTTTTCCTTTGCGAAAGCCTTAAACTCTTCGAACCTGTCAGAAAGTTCCGCCTTTTCCTTTAAAAACGGCGGACGGTAATGCGGGGTGAGTATTACGTTTTTGACGCCCTGCGCTTCTTCCTCTTTCAGCATGGCGACGGAATCTTCTTTGCTTTCGCTACCGTCGTCCACAAAAGGAAGCGCGTGCGAGTGGATATCCGTCATCAAAACTATTCTTCGCCTTCTTCTTCCGTTTCCCGCGACTTTTTCCTGGCTTTCTTTCTGTCGTCGGTATATATTTCGTCGTAATACTTGCCGTAATAGCCGTAGTACCCGTCTTTCTTTCTGTCATACATGGTAAACACCGTGCCGAGTATCGGGATATTGTTCTTTTTAAGTTCTTTTACGGCGTCGTTTACCTGCGATCTCGTGGTCGAACCGTACGCAACGAGATACAGCACCCCGTCGGATATCTTGCCGACGTGGATATAGTCCGAAGTCTGCATTATCGGCGCGCAGTCCAAAAGAATAAAATCGTACTTCTCTTTAAGTCCTTCGATAAGCCCTTTGAACTTTTCCGAAACGAATACTAACGACGGGTTGTATATCTCCGCCCCGCGGGTTATAAGATCCACGTTTTCGTATTCGGTATGCTTTATTATGTCTTCGACGGTAAGTTCGCCTTTCATATATTCCGCTATTCCGCCGTCCTTTTCCTTCGTGAAAAGCCTGTGCATTCTGGGACGGCGAAGGTCTAAATCCATGACGACCACTTTCTTTTCGGTAAGTCCCAAACTCACCGCAAGGTTTGCGCACACCGAAGTTTTGCCTTCGTGACTCATTGCCGATTCGACCTGTATGACCTTGTGCGCGCCGTCGGAGTTTATATACAAAAGGTTGTCTTTCAGTCTCGTATAGCCGTACATCCCCGCGTGATGCGAAGAAGTGTCTATTATTATCTGCCTTTGCTCGTTATATTTTTTTCTTCTGCCGAAAAGTCCCATTTCTACTCCCAAAAGAATACGTTTTATATATTGTACAACAAAACGGCAAAATAATCAAAGGTTTTACGGGTTTTTTAAGAAAATATGCGAAACGGGTATATTCCCGCGGTTTTTGGGGTAAACACAAATCAATAAAAAGAAAAGGAGTTTTAATATGGGCAAAAACATGCTTACCACAAAAGAAGCGACCTTGCTTTCCGACATGCTTATCTACGAAGAAAGCGCGTGCAAAAAAGCAAGGCTGTACTCGAAAACGTTGACCGACAAACAACTGTCCTGCGATTTTAAGAAAATCGCGGATAACCACGAAAAGCGTTTCAACGCGCTTTTAAGTTTATTGTAAAGGAGAATCTTTATGGATTACAAAGCAGATACCACGCTCAACGAAAAAGACAGTTTACAGGATATGTTGAATCTCGAAAAAAATCTCGTTAAGGTCTATTCCACCGCCATGACCGAAGGGGCGAGTCAAGGATTTCGCACCCTTATAAAAGAACACTGGAACGACACGGTGGAAGATCAGGCGAAAGTCTTTTTTATGATGACCGACCACGGGTATGCGGAAGTAACTTCCGCACCCCAAACCACCCTTTCCGAAGAAAAGAACAAGTTTCTGAAAATTAAAAGCCAGCTGTCTTAAACTCTTCCCCCGCGGGCGTCGCCCGCGGGGGAAAGGTTTTTTATTTTTCCTTTTACGTTTTTCGTTTGACAAAAACCTTTTTTTGCCGTATAATCTTTCCGTAACTATATAAGAAGGTTTTCGGCAAACACTTCTCAAAAACAACCGAGAAAGGAAAATAATCCCCTTTTTCGGCGTTTGCCGAAAAAGGGGTGTTTTTATGTCTTTTCCTACCAAAAAAATAGTGCGGGCGGGGATAATCGCCGCGCTGTACGTTCTTTTATCCCTTGCGGTGTTTCCCGTAGCCAGCGGCGCGATACAGTTTCGCGCAAGCGAGGCTTTAACGCTTTTGCCGCTTCTTTACGCGGAGGCAATCCCCGCGCTTGCCGTCGGCTGTATGCTTTCGAACCTTTTAACGGGCTGCGCCGTGCTTGACGTCGTTTTCGGCAGCGTCATAACTCTCGTCGCCGCGATACTTACCTTTTTTACGGGTAAACTGTTTAAGAATATATGGGTAAAATGCGCCGTCGGCGGGATATTCCCCGTCGTTCTCAACGCCTTTTTTCTCCCCGTCATCTGGTATTTCTGCTACGGCGAACTCGAATACCTTTACGTGGTGCAGGTCGCTTTTCTTCTTTTAAGTCAGACCGCCGTGATATACGCTCTCGGCATGCCCCTTACCGTGCATATGTATAAACTTAAAGAAAAAGGGGTGGGCTTTTTACAGCCTTAAAATTCGCCGAAGTTTCCTTCGGGTATTTCTTCCGCCGATTTTTGATAAACCGTGGTAAGGTTCTGTTCACAGGACGCGCCGAATCTTTTCTTTGCGGAATACTTCGCTATAAGTACCGTCTTGACGGGAAAATAGTCTTCGGAAAGAGTTAAAATTATCCTTACCGATTTAAAAACCGGATAGGCGGAAAGTCCGCCTATTTTTTTCATCTGCGTTCTTACGTAATACCCGCCGAGATTGCCGTCTATATCCAAAGTTATTTTATACTCTTCCCCGACCTTTTCGATCGCCGAAAAAAGCACGGTTTTGTCGTTTACGACGAAACCTTCTATAAGCCTTTCTTTAAAAGTTATCCCGTATTCTTCGCCGTAAGCCGATATGTCGCGGGTTAAAACGTCTCCGCCGTTTTCCTTATACGAAACCGTGTCTCCGTTAAATATCGCTTCGTGCTTTGCCTTTGCAAGCGACGAGGACGTATCGGTATAAAAATACAGCTTTCCGTCCCTTTTTATCTTCTTCGAATAAACTTCCTGCGCGGTGGTAACGAAAACCACCGTGGCGAAAGTCGTTCCCGTCTGCTCCGCCGTGTACTCGACACAAGAAAGAAACTCGTCCATGAAGACATACGCGGCGGTCTTGCCGTCGCTTATTTCAAAAAGGGGCGCGTATTCCGCGCTCCCCGATATTTTTTCGGCTTTTTCCTCTTCGGGATACTCCGTTTCTTCGTTACACCCGCAACCGAACGCGGGTAAAAGAAAAAGCACCGCCGCAATAAAAAGAAAAGAAAATCTTTTAACCATTTACCGTAACTTCTTTTAAGGTGAATTTAAGACAGCCGTAAAGGTCGAACTCTCCCGTAACCGACTGTATGGGTTGGAAAAACACTATCGGCAGCGCAAGATCGGGAATATTCACCGTTTCCCCCGACTGGATATACGCCCTGTGCGCCGTTCCCGCCGAGTACGCGTCGTTTATCCTGTAAGATATATCGTCGTAGGAAAATTTAGCGTCGGGATATGCCGTGCCGTTGTACGTTAAGGACAGTTGCATTTCCGCCGACTGCTTTTTTGTAAAGGTAAGTTCGGAAGTCTCCCCGAACCTGTTTACGGGTACGGTTTTTCCCGTGTCCTTATCGGTAGCGATTCCGCGGATGGCGAAAAGAAGCGATCCGTTGTCTATCTCTTTCCTGAAATCGTATTTTTTCTCTACCGACTGCGGCTCGCCGAAGTCTTTATCTTCCGCGGGGAAACCCAAATACTCCGTATAGGACGTTACCGAAAAACTTTCTTCGTTATACACCGTTTCCGATTTTATTTTAAGACGGCTTGCCGCCGCGGTCGTTTTATTCGACGAAAACAAAAAGTACTGCGATTCCGTTCTGGAATACACCGGCGCGAAAGAAAGGTTTGCCGGCATAAAATACGTTTCGCTTTCCATTTTTTCTTCTACGTCTTGCGATTCGCCGTTCAAGGTAACTTTAAGCGGGATGGTGAAAGAATAGGAAAGTTTATACGCAAGGGCGTTCTGTTCTTCGGCAAAGGCTTTTAAGTCGCTTGCTATCTCCGCGGGAAAAGCGACGTCCGCGGTAAAGGCAAACTCCGCCGTACCCACGCCGTATTCGAGTTTTAAAACCGTTTCGTCGGGAAAGTTTTGCGATATCGCGTAACCTTCTTCGTCGGTCTTATATTCCACGTCGTAGATAAGCGTTTGGGAATACCCCGCCGCTATCTCGGCCTTTCCCGAAAATCTGTTGTCGAAGGAAAGTATTTCCCGCGAAGAACACCCGCAAGCGGAAAACAGCGGGAAAGAGAGCGCAAAAATAACGGAAATTATTATAAGTCTTTTTTTCATAACGTCCCTTTAAGAGTATGATACTGCTATTTTAACATAAAAGAAAAATTTTGTAAAACTATATCGCAAAAAAACCCGAAATTGTCTTTCGGGTATGGTATAATATTTTTATGCGGGCAAAACTTATCACCGCCGATTCGTGCTTCGGTCTTTTCTCCCTTCTTGTTTCGGAACTTAACGGGAAAACTTCCGGCCTCGGTGGCAAAAACCTGATATTCTGCGAAGAAAAACTGTCGCTTTCCGTCGAGCGCGCGATATGCGATAATTTTTCGGGAAGTTTCAATACCGAAGTATGTTCCTTCGGTAAGTTTCTGCGTAAGAACAAAAAGGTAGATAACCTCCTTTCGCGGGAAGGTTCGGTTATCGCCGTAAAAAGCCTGATTAAAAACTTGCCCTTAAAGTGTTTCAACCGTAAAAAGCGCGATCTCGCGCCGTCTTTGTTCGAACTTATATCGCAACTTAAAAGCGCGAAGATATCCGTAGAAGACATCTCTTATGCGGAAAATCACGCGACGGGGATATTGAAAAACAAACTTGCGGACGTTTATTCCGTCTTTTCGGCGTACGAAGACTACCTTTTAAAGGGAAACTTCTGCGACGTGAGTGCGGCGCTTTCCTTTCTGCCGCCCTTAATAGAAAAAGACGAAAGCTTAAAAGACGCCGAGGTTTTTCTTTTCGGGTTCTCGGCGTTCACGGGGCAGATGCGGGAAATAATTTCTTCCTTACTGAAAAAAGCGAAAAGCGTTACGGCGTTTTTGGTAAAGGGCGAAAACAAGTTCGCGTTCGTGAACGAAACGGCGGAAAACTTTTTATCCGTCTGCAAAGCGCGGGGCGTCCCCTGTGAAATAAAGACGTGCGACGGCGGGTATTCGAAGGAAGGCGCGATCTTAAAAGACTGCCTGTTCCGTCCGTCCGCCCTTCGCAATAAACAGACCGAAACCGACAAAGTGTTTGCCTTTACCGCCCCCAACTGCTTTGCGGAAGCCGAAAAGGCGGCGGGGCTTATACGCAAACTTGTTACCGAAAAGGGCGTACGGTATAAAAACGTTACCGTCGCCGTTCCCGACGAAAAAGAATATAAAGACGCCGTGTCTTCGGCTTTCTCGCTTTTTGACGTGCCGTATTTTCTCGACGAAAAGAAACACCCCGAAAACTATCCCCTTATATCCCTTATACTCGCCTACACCGACCTTTTCATAAAGGGTTTTTCTCTCGACAATTTCGCGGGGTTTTTCAAAAACCGCTACGTCGGGGACGACAAAAACTTAAACGACAGGTTCTATAACTACCTTTTAAGATACAATATCGCCTACGACAGGTTGAAAAATCCTTTGACTTTCCCCGCTGAAACCGAAGAAGAACTTTTCTGTTTCGAAGATTTCAGGGCGCGCGTTTTTTCCCTTTTAAAGACTTTCGACGTAAAAGACCTTTTAAAAAAGGTGGGCGCGAAAGAAAAGTCCGAAAAAGATTCGGAACTTTTAAAATCGTTGGGCTACCCCGAAGAAGCGTCGGTTACTTTGCAGATATATTCTCTCGTTTCTTCCCTTTTGGACGAAATATCCCTTATCGCGGGAAACGTTTCCGATCCCAAGGAATTCAAAGACCTGTTCTCGGGCGGCGTTTCCGCTATGGAAGTTTCGGTCATCCCGCAGCGCAACGACGCGGTATTCGTGGGAGATTTCCGCAAAGCCGCGATATATAAAGCCGACTACCTTTTCGTAATGGGCTTAACTTCCGAAGTGCCGCGCATAAAGGAAGACGTAGCGCTTCTTTCCGACGACGACATAAGCGTATTGTCGGAAATAAAGATTTTGTTAGAACCGAAAATACGCGTCGTCAACCACAGACAAAGAGAAAACGCCGCGCTCGGCGTGTCGGCTTTCGACAAGGCGTTGTATTTAAGTTATCCCGTCGCCGACCTGTCGGGAAAAGTCAACCTTAAAAGCGAGATATTAACCTATGCGAAAACCCTGCTCTCGGTTCGTCCCGCCGAAACTACCGACGATTTTGCGACGGTAAAATCCGGACTTAAATCCTTTGCGGAACGGGCGGCGAAGTTTGTAAGAAGCGAAACTTCCGATTTCAGGTTGCCGTCGGCGTTTTTTAAGGCGACGGAGAAAAAAGACCTTCTTAAAATAATAGCGTGCGCGGAAAAAACGCCGAAAGAGAAACTTTGCGGCGACGAAAGCCTTATAAAAAACGTTACTTCCCCCACTCATATAGAAGCGTTTTACCGCTGCCCTTACCGCGCCTTTGCGGAACGGGCGTTAAAAGCAAAAGACCGCGACACGGGGGACATGGATAACTTAAACGTCGGCATTTTCGCCCACGAACTTTTCCGGCAAGTGTTTGAAAGATACCCCGAAATGCACGGAGAAGAAGACCTTATTGCCGTCTTCGACGAAGTTAAAAGCGACTTGCTTGCATCAGGGGATTTCAGAAAATATCTTTTATCTTCCGCGGGCGAGTTTTCGGTGGATATGCTTTTAGCGGAATGTCTTAATTACTGCCGCAAAACTTACGGGTGGCTTAAAAACTCCGACTTTACGACGGGAAAAGGGCTTCTGGAAGTGAGATTCGGCAGCGACGAGAACGCGAAATACCCGCCCGTATCGCTTTTGGGCGGTAAAGTTACCCTTTCGGGGGTGATAGACAGGATAGACGTTTCGGGCGATAATTGCAGGATAATAGATTACAAGACGGGGTCTGTCGACGACGGACTGTCTTCGCTATTTGCGGGACTTAAACTGCAACTTTTCCTTTATTCCGCGGCAGTGGACGACAAAAAGATAACCGGCGCGTACTACGTTAAAATAAAAGACCGTTATTCTTTGGAGGGGCAAGACGAAACTTCCCTTGCCGTCGGCAGGACGGTGGGAAACGAAGATACCGCGTTTTCGCAGGACAAGGCGTTAAAGGACGCGGGACGTAGCCTTTATATCCCCGTCGAAAGGACGGAAAAGGGCGTTAAGAACGTTACTTCGGAAGAAAACTTCGGATATCTGAAAAAGTACGCTATTATCGTGTCGGAAAACGCCGCAAAAGAGATGGCGGACGGGGTTATAATACCGTCTCCTATAAAAAACGCCTGTTCGGGCTGCGGGTTTTACGCCGTGTGCGGAAAACAAGAAGGAAAAGAACGGGAGATAAAGACCGTTACCGAAGACTTTATAAAGGAAAGCGTCAAGCGTTACGGAGAAGAAAAGTGAGCGAATTAAAAAAGGAACAACTTTGCGCGATATCGCACGATACGGGAGATATGCTGGTTTCCGCTTCCGCGGGGAGCGGTAAGACTTTCGTCGTGATACAAAGGATACTGCGCCTTCTTTCGGAAAACAAAACGCCCGTAACGGGAATCCTTGCCGTTACCTTTACCGAATCCGCCGCAAAGGATATGAAAGAAAAACTTAAAACCGCGTTAAATAACCGCGCGGCGGAAGGCGACTCTTTCGCGGAAGAAAACGTCGCGGAGATTTCGGCGGCGGACGTTTGTACCCTGCACTCTTTCTGCGCCAAAATATTGCGGCTGTACTTTTTCAAAGCGGGCGTATCGCCCGATTTTGCGGTGATCGACGAATCCGACGCCGACGCGCTTAAAAAAGAGTGTCTGGATAAGGCGTTCAAAAAGTTTTTCGACGACAAAGACCAAGAGTTTTTGTTTCTCGTAAAACGGCACTTAAAAAACCGCAAAAGCGAAGATCTTAAATCTCTCGTTTCCTATATACACGGCGTTTCGCAGGAAGAAGCCGATCCCGACTTATGGCTTAATAAATACGAAACCGTGCTTTCCCCCGCGGGGTTCGATAACGCCCTTAAAGAGTTCGGCGATTTTTTGCAAAAAGACGTTTCCCGCTTTTTAACGGTGTGCGGCGACGCTGTTTCCGTTTTCGGGAAAGAGAACGTAATAAAAGGCGTGGAGTTTTGCGAAGAGTTTTCAGCCGCGCTGAAAACGGTGGCGGGAAAGGACGCCTACTCCTTTTTATCCCTTAAAAATTACGGCCTGAAAAACTCGAATTTCGGCGGCAAGGATATAGGAGAAGAAGTAAAACTTGCCAAAAAGCGGGTGCAGGAAGCAAATTCCGAGTTCAAAAAACTCTTAAAAGACGCCCTTTCACTCTTTACCGACGAAACGTCGGATAAGGCGCGTTTTTTGGGTTCTTACGCCCACGCAAAAGCCATAGTTAAGGTGGTGCGCGCTTTCGGCGAAGAATACGCAAAGGCAAAGGAAGAAGAAAACGTTCTGGATTTTTGCGACCTGCAACGGTTCGCGCTTGCCGTCTTAAAAGACCCCGAAGTGTTAAAAGAGATACGGGACAGGTACAAATACGTTTTCGTGGACGAATATCAGGACATAAACCCCTTACAGGAAGAGATCCTTTCCTTACTTGGCGGCGGCAACGCATTTATGGTGGGCGACGAAAAACAGAGTATTTACGGATTCAGGGGGTGCAGTCCCGAATATTTTTCAAAGAAAAGAGAAAGTCTCGAAAAGACGGGAAACACCGTTTACTTAAATTATAATTTCCGCTCGGCGAAAGCCGTTATTAACGCCGTAAACGAGATATTCGACTACTGCTATACCGAAAATCTTTCGGGGATAGACTATAAGAAAACTTCCCGCCTTATCTTCGGCGACGTTTACCCCGAAGGCGCGGACGGAAGGGTAACTTTTCACGTCTTAAAAAAGACCGAGAAGAAAAAAGAACCCGAGACGCCGAGAATATACGACGTCTTAAAGGAAACCGCAAAAACAAAGGATAAAAACGGCGTCGCAACCCTTATCGCCGATATAATAATAAATAAGGAAACTAACGATACCTATTACGACCGCGAAGAAAAGACCTTTAAGCCCGTGCGATTTAAGGATATCGCCCTGCTTTCGAGAAGCAGGGAAACGGAATACGTTAAAGATATTGTTAAGGGGCTGGTGCGGCGCGGCGTGCCCGTAAAATCGGACGTTTCGGTAAACGTCTGCGAATACCCCGAAATTTTAACGCTTATATGGTTCTTGCGGCTTTTAGACTGCTTTTATCAGGACATACCCCTTATAAACGTCATGCTGTCGCCCCTTTTCGGTTTTACCGAAGAAGAACTTTTTTCGGCGGTAACTTTCTCGGAAAGACAGGGTAAAAAGATAAACGGCTTTTGCGACGCTTTCTTTTATTGCTTAAATTGCGATGCTTTCCCCTTAAAGGAACAGTTTGCGGCTTTCAAAGAAAGTATCGATTCTTTCCGCACGCTCGCGGACTTCAAGGGGGCGAAAGGCGTTCTTAAAGACGCGATAGACGGCTGCGGTTACGAAAACCTGCTTTTATGCACGGACGGCGGCAGGCAGAAGTTAAAACGCCTGTATAAGTTCTTATCCCTTGCGGAAACGGGCGGGAAAGTCCTTACCGTGTCGGAATTTCTTTACAAGATAGACTTTTGTCCGAAGGCGTTTGCGGTATCCCTTTCGGGAGAAGAAGACGCCGTTTCGGTGATGACCATACACTCGTCTAAGGGTTTGGAATTTCCCGTCGTTATCGTGTGCGGGTTGGAAAAGCCTTTCGTCAAAAAAGACGAAACGCCCGCCGTTATCGTGGACCGCGAAGACGGGATTCTTCCCAAATTTTTCGACGACGAAGAAAAGTTCTGCGGCGAAACTTTGGCGCGGGGCTTAAAGAAACTTAAACTCCGTAAAAAACGGGTAACCGAAGAATTACGGCTTTTCTACGTCGCCACTACCCGCGCCGAATACTCTTTGCACCTTATTCTCGAAGGGGAAGCAAAGGAAAACCCCGAAACATTCCGCTTTGCGGACAGGTTCTCGGACTTTATGCCGCCTGATTTTCCCTATTCGGAATACGATCCCGAAAGTTTCAATATCGCGGAAAAGACGACAGATCTCCGCAAGATCCTTATATCCTGCGACGCGGAAGACGAAGAACGTATGAGAAAAACCCTTTCCTTTACCTATCCTTTCGCGGAAAGCGTTTCCCTGCCGTTAAAGGCAAGCGTTACTTCGACTTTAAAAACTTCTTCCGTTAAAGAAGAGACGGAAGAATCGCCTGCGGCGGAACTTTTCCCCGTCGGCGTTACCGATACGGAAAGGGGCGTTATCGCGCACAGAATTATGCAGTACTACGACTTTAACGGCGACTCTTTCGAAAGTCAGATAGAAAAAATGATTTCTGGCGGCGTCGTTTCAGATAAAGAACTCTCGTCCGTGGACGTTTCGCGTATAAAAGCCGCCGCCGTCGGCGTGGCGGAAAAGATCGCGGGAAAGACTTTCCTTACCGAAAAGGAATTTACCGTAAACGCCCCCGCAAATATCGTGTTCGACGTAAAAACCGAAGAGAACGTGCTTTTGCAAGGCGTAATAGACCTTATCGTAATAGACGAAGACAAGGACGAAGCGGAGATCGTGGATTATAAATATTCCGTGCTTTCCCCCGACGCGTTAAAGGAAAAATACGCCAAACAGCTTTTCCTTTACGCCTTTGCCGTAAACAAGATATTGAATAAAAAAGTTACGAAAACCACTCTCGTCAACCTGTACCGCGGAGAGATTTCGGAAGTAAAAACTCCCGTTTAAGACCTTTTTTTACAAAACTTACTTTTTTTCGCTCCGAAAAAACGGTAATAGTTGACGTATGATAAATATTTTCTACGACGTTATCAACGCTTTTACCTTTTTGGACGAATCTGTCTTTTTTTCGTTATCCTTTATCGCCGCGATTTTACTCGGTGCAGCGAATCTTTTGTGTTCGGTTTTCAAAACGGGCTACGGAGCGATAAAAAAACTGCGGTATCTTTTCTTTCTTTTTTCGCTATGCGCGATAAATCTTTTCTACTGTGTCGTTAAACCCGCCGCGCCCTACTTTCTCGTAACGCTGTTTTTGGGCTTTTTCTTCTTTTCGATTTCTTTCGGAATAAGAGAAAAGAGAGAGAACCTGCAAAAAGACGACGCCGACCGCAGTAGCGAATTAAAGGTCATAGACCTTGCGGAAAAGGCACTGTACCAAGAAAACCGCGAACCCCATACCGTAAAAGAACCTTTCTATCGGGAAGAACCGCCCGAAAAACCCAAAACGCGCCCCGCACTCGACGTTTCGCACGTCAAAAGCGTGATAGAAAGGTTAAGCTATTTCCCGCTCACCGCGGGCGACAGGCGGCAGATAAACGAACTTAACTCCCTTATCCTTACGGCGGAAAGAGAAGGCGACGCGGACACTATGCGGGCTCTTAACGAGAAATTGTCTTCGCTCCTTAAAATAATGGCAAAGTACGGCGCGTGAATATTGCCGCGCTATATTAAACCCCCGAACGCAAAGCGTTCGGGGGTTTAGTGTTTATAATTTTTTATCCGTTTTTAATTGTCTTTAAGGCTGTTGCCGAGATAGGTGCCGAAGCCCGACGGGGCTTTGCGCTTTTCTTCCGAAAATCCGTTGCCGCGGAAACTCTTCTTAAATCCTTTGCCGTTACCGCCTTTTGCGTCTCTGCCGCCTCTTTTGTTTCTCGCGCCGCCCTTATCTTTCGAAAATCTTTCGCCCGTCCTGTACGGTTTCGATTCGGGATCCAAGTCGTTGGGGGTTATAACCACGAATCTTTCCGGTTCTTTTCCGGAACTCGAAGTCTTTACCGTCGTACTGTCCGCAAGCGCGGTGTGTATGATTCTTCTTTCGTAGGGCGACATGGGTTCCAAAAACACTTCGCGGTGGGTTTCCGTCGCCTTTGCTTCAAGCCGTTTGGCAAGGTTTATAAGCGTTTCTTCTCTCTTTTCGCGGTAGTTTTCGCAATCCACCACTATCTTTTTATACTGCTTGCTGCCGATGTTGGCAACCGCGCCCGCAAGGGTTTGCAACGCGTCTAAAACTTCTCCCCTTCTGCCTATCGCCGCCGCCGAATCGTCGGTGATCAAAACCAGCCTGTTCTCTTCTTCTTCCGTAACCTTGGCGGTGATATCGAGAATATTTAAGACTTCCTGTAAAAACTCCTTGGCTTTTCCCAAGCCTTCCGCTTTCTTTTCTATCTCCACTTCGGCGTCTTTCTTTACCTTGCCGAAAAGCCCCTTTACCGGCTCTTCTATCACCGTAATCTTAACGTCTTCTTCGGAAAGGTTCAGTTCCGAAAGCCCATTTTCGATCGCTTCTTCGACCGTTTTGCCTGTAAACCGCATATCAATATACTCCTTAATGCCTTACGGCGTTATTTACTTCAATCTTCCTCTCGGCTTTTTCCTTTTGTCGGCAAGCCCCGATAAAAAGTCCGCGTCGGGAATATCCTGTTTTTTCTTCTTCTTGTCTTCCTTTTTGGGTTCTTCTTTTACGGGCGGATTGTACACCCTGCCGCGGATGACCGTTTCTTCTTCTTTTTTGTTGTATTTTTTGTCGGCTATCTTGTTTATTATAAGCGTCGTACAAAGACTTATCAGCGAACTCAATATGATATATATGGAAAACGCCGCCGTGTACATAAAGGCGAAAAACGCCATCATTATCGGCATCATCCAGGTCATTATCTTCTGCGTCTGCGCGCCCTGTCCGTCAACCGTCTGCAATTCCATCTGCGCTTTCTGACTCTTCGAAATAATAAGTTGCATGGCAAGAGAAGAAAGCGCGGTCAGCGCAACGAGAATAAAATACCCGTTGGGCGCGGACTGTTCGTCGGCAAGGTCTTCTATAAGCAGATTATAGTCGTCTCCCGTCATACTGCTTTTCGCTTTGTCGTAGCCGTAGGTGGAAACGAAAGTATCCCACTCCTTTTCGACGGGGTGCTTATAGGAAACGTCGGACACCCAGATGTTTTTCACCCACAAAAAGGACGATTCGTTGTTTCTGAAAGTTTCCGCGGATTTTAAACTTCCTATCTCTTTCAAAAACGCCGCACCGCTACCTTCGTACTCGTCGAACCCCTTGCCGTCAACGGTAAGGTTATTGTTTCTTTCCGATTTCAGGGCAGTAGTGGTAAGGTTTTCTTCTATAACCGAATATTCTTTGTTGCCGAAAGAATACTCTCCGCCGTCCACCGTGAAAAATCTCTTGTACTCTGCGTAACCGTCGGACGTTTTTACGGTGTAATACCCGTTAGCCCCGTCTATACCCTTAACTACCGAAATGGTGTGCGAGTACCCTTCGGGCGTCAGAACGATACTTCCTTCGTTTTCTTCTATACTGCCGACTATTTCGGCGTCGGCAAAAACGAGATTGCCGTCTTCGTCGACGGTTATATACTTATCGTCGGTGGAAAAGCCCGCGTATATGACGTCGTTATACGCGCAGGACATTTCGTAGAAATACTTACGGTTCTGGAATTTCGAGTAAGAACTGAACGCCGATATGGCGACAATAAAGATTACCAGCGTAACTATCGTGGGAAGGCACGCGCCGAACATAGAATACCCGTTCTTTTTGTAAAGCGCCATCATTTTTTGGCTGTACAAAGACTTGTTGTCGGCGTATTGTTTTTGCAGTTTTTCGAGTTCCGGACGCATCTGTTCCATTTTTATGGAGTTTTTGCGCATGGAAAATCTCGACATAAAGTCGAACGGCAAAGTTATAAGTTTTAAAAGCACGGTAAAAAGGACCACTCCCGCCGCGACGGAAGAAGTCAGTCCCACAAGCCAGTATACTACGCTCGCCAGCCCGCTTATCGTGGGCTGCGTGAAATTTATTATTCCGAAATTCATTTACGTCCTGTCAGTAAACCCATTTTACCAGACTTTTCTTGTCGGGAACTTTGTCGAACCCGCCTTTCGACCACGGGTTGCAGCGGAGTATCCGCCAAAAACCCAACGCCGCGCCGACGAAAAAGCCGTGCTTTAAGATCGCTTCCACCGCGTATTCGGAGCAGGAAGGAATATATCTGCAATCGCCTTTCGACAAAAATTTCTGATAAAATCTTATGAGTTTTACGCTTAAAAATTTTAACACTTTATTTTTTCAGGAATCCGCCTTTAGTAAGCAGGAATTCCATGTCTTTTTTTATATTCTCGAAAGAATAGCCGTATTTTAAGGTCTTTTTTCGGGACTTGGTAAGTTTTCCGCCCGAAAAATCTTCCGCCGTTTCTTGCGGTTTTTGCGGCTTCGGCATAAAAACAAAAAGGAAGTTTCCCTCCACGCTTTGCGAAAAACTTCCGAAAGACTCGCGTAAAATACGCTTTAACCTGTTTCTGACGACGCTTTTGCCGTGCTTTTTGCCAACGGAAAAGCCAACTTTCAGTTTGTCGGAAGGGACGTAGCACATACACAGCGTTTCCGCGTACAGCCGTTTCCCTTTTTTGAACACCAGATCGAACTCTTTTTGTTTTTTCAGCCTGTTATCGCTCGGCATTTTTACTATGCGGAAAGTTTATGACGACCTTTGTTGCGGCGACGTTTCAACACGTTCCTGCCGGCTTTGGATCTCATTCTCTTTCTGAACCCGTGAACTTTGCTTCTCTGTCTCTTTTTGGGTTGATAAGTCTGTTTCATTTACGTTTCTCCTTAAAGTCTTGCGACGCGGTAATATACATTTTATAGGCTTTACGCCCTTTTGTCAAGCGGTTTACGCCGCTCAGCCGTTTATCCTTACGGGCAGAACGAGATAAATAAAGTCGTCCTTTCCCACAGGCGTTAAGATACAGGGATCTATCGGCGAATTCAGGTTAAGACTTACGTGGCTGTCCTTTACTATGCGCAGATATTCCGTAAGATACTTGCCGTTGAACGCTATCGTAACGTCCTTGCCCGAAAGCGTTATCGGCACATTTTCGGTAACGTAGCCCACTTCCGATTTCGCCGAAACCGTCATCACGCCTTCTTTTATCTCGAACTTAACGACGTTGTACCTGTCGTTTTTGGCGACGATGGTCGCCCTTTCCAAACTACTTAAAAGCGCGTCCTTATTTACGGTGAGAGAGTTTTCGAACCCCGTCGGGATAATGTGCGAATATTTGACGAATTCCCCTTCTATAAGTCTCGAATATATCTCGGTGTCGTCGATAACGGCAAAAAGCGTGTTCTTTTGCAGCCTTACGCTGACCGTTTCGTCGTCCTTTTCTATAAGTCTTACGAGTTCGTTTAACGTTCTTGCGGGAATTATCGCCTTAAACGCCCCACTGCCCTTTATCTCTTTTTTGACGACGCTCATCCTGAACCCGTCCAAAGAAACGGCGGTAAGTTCGTCGCCGTTCGCTTCCATTAAAACGCCTTTAAGTATCGGGCGGGAATCGTCGGTAGAACAGGCAAGCACCGTCTTTTCCACGACGTCTTTTAACTCTTCACCTTTTATCTCGAAGAAGTTTTCGTCGTTGTCCTTTTTGACCACGGGATAACTTTCCACGGGATAGACCTGCAACTCGCTTTCGGAATCGGAATACTTTATCTGCAACTGCCCGTCGTAAAGGCGGGAAAGTTCCACCTGCTCCTTTTCGAGTTTTTTGACGAAGTCCATAAAATATCTGCCGACGACCACCGCTTCCCCTTCCATAAGCACGTCGGCTTTTATGGATTTGGTTATGGTGAGTTCGGTGTCGGTGGCGGTAATTATGAGTTTATCGCCTTCCGCCTTTATCTTTATCCCTTCGAGAACCGGATTAGGGGTTTTTGCGGGAAGTGCTTTGCTGACCTTTAAGACGGCGTCCGACAGGTCAAGTCCGTCGCATATCAGTTTCATAATAAGATCTCCGTAAAAGAGTAAGTCGCTTTAGGTTATTTATAACCTACTTATAAGATTATATAATAATTCGGGAAAAAAATCAAGGGTTTATCGTGGTTTGTCGCCGATTATTTCTTCCCCGCAAAACGAATAAAAAAGCAAGCGGACCTGTAAGCCGAGTTCTGTCTGGTACTGCCATTTATCTACGGGTAACGTTACCGTTACTCTCCAGCGATGTTTCGTTAAACCGTTTCGGCGGAACTCCCAAAGAAACGGTTTGTCAATCTTGCGTCGGGTGGGGTTTACACAGCCCCCTGCGTTACCGCAGGGGCGGTGGGCTCTTACCCCGCCTTTTCACCCTTGCCTTGCGGCGGTAATTTTCTGTTGCACTTTCCTTAAAGTCGCCTTCACCGGAATTTCTCCGGCACCCCGTTCCTGAAACGCTCGGACTTTCCTCGTCGGCGGTCTCTCTCCGTCTCCGCGGCAGTACGGTCCGCTTGCCTATCTATTATATAACTTTTTTACCCTTTTGTAAACTTTAAAATTCCGCCGAAAAATTATCCGCCGCAAATTGCGGCGGATAAAAGTTTTTTCTTTGAAATTATCTCTTGGAGAATTGCGGTGCGCGACGCGCTTTCTTTAAACCGTACTTCTTCCTTTCCTTCATTCTGGAATCTCTCGTCAAGAACCCCGCTTTTTTGAGTTCCGCACGGGAATTTTCTTCCGCTAAAAGGAACGCTCTCGCTATACCGTGGCGGATAGCGCCCGCCTGTCCCGTAAGTCCGCCGCCTTTGACGTTGACTATTATGTCGTATTTCGCACCGACGCCCAAAAGTTCAACGGGCTGCTTAACTATATACTTTAAAGTGTCAGACCCGAAGTATTCGTCCAGCGTCTTGCCGTTTATGATTATCGTGCCGTCGCCCGCGGGAATAACCCTTACTCTCGCGATGGCTTTCTTACGTCTGCCCGTTCCCCAGTATTGAAGTTTCTTTTTAGATGTGGTTTTTGCCATAACTGTTCCCCTTTAATTAAGTTTCAGCGGTTCGGGTTTCTGCGCTTCCTGCTTATGCTCCGCACCCTTATACACTTTGAGTTTGGTCAGCATCTTTCTGCCGAGAGAGTTTTTCGGAAGCATGCCTTTTACCGCTTCGTAAACCGCGACGTCGGACTTTTCTTTCATCAGCGTTTTGTACTGTATCTCTTTAAGTCCGCCGATATGTCCGGTGTGATATCTGTAATATTTCTTTTCCAACTTTTTACCGGTTAAAACCACCTTGTCGGTATTGACTATAATAACGTAGTCGCCGGTGTCGACGTTGGGTGTGAAAATCGGTTTGTGCTTGCCGCGAAGAATCGCCGCGACCTTGGACGCAAGACGCCCCAAAGCCACGCCGTCCGCGTCGACGACGTACCACTTTCTTTCAACGTCGGTATTTTTTGCCATATACGTTTTCATGGTTGATCTCCTGTTTTTTGTAAGAAAGTCAGTTCCTTATAAATGCGTTTCACGACGACGCTGCGGAAGGGCTGATTCCGAAAGTCCCTGATTTTCGCTTATCTATATTAAATTATTTTTCAAGGAAAAGTCAAGCGTTTTTCACTTAAATTCCGTAATTTTGCGGTTTTTTTATCGGCGCTTTTACATATACACTATATATTGTGTAAATATTTCCCGTCGGCACAACTTAAACGTAGATTATCCCGACGTTTTTTTCCTTGGCGTAATTAACGGTGGAATACGTTCCGCCTTTGTTTTCCCGCAGGTAGGCAATAAGAACCTTGCAATTATCCACCATAAACCTGTTTCGCTTATGCATACAGGCGGAAGAATACAGTTCCGAAATAAGCACTTTATCGTCCGCGACGCTTAAAAAATGCCGATACAGTTCTTTATCCGTCTCGTTGAACTTCGCCGCCTGATCGGCACACGGCACGCAGGCTATTATCTTTATATCGTAACGCTTTTTAAGATCGTACAAAACGTAAAAACAATAGGTGTCGAATCCCCTTGCCATACCTATAAGAAAGGTATTTATCCCGCTTTTTATAAGGTTTTCGAGAGTGTTTGTCAATTTTTCTTTATTTACGCCGTATTTAAGGTTTCTGTGCCCCGTTACCGCCGCGCATTTTTCTTTTTTTATAGGTTCTCTGGGCGGTATAAAGGGCGTTATTTCGGTATTCATGAAAGCGGTTTCTTCCTTATTTTGGCGTTGGTTCTCGGATATACGTCCGGCGTGTTTTTGACTTTTTTTATAACGACGAGAGTCCTTTCGTCGCCGTTTAAGGAAAACTTTTTTACTTCGGAAATCTCACCGCCGAGAGTTTTAACGGCGTTTTCGGCGGCGGATAATTCTTCTTCGGCTTTTCCTTTATAGGCTATAAACGTTCCGCCTTTTTTAACGAACGGCAGACACAGTTCCGACAAAATATCGAGTTTTGCGACCGCCCGCGCCGTTACGGTATCAGAACTTTCCCTGAAATTTTTATCTTTCGCGATATCTTCAGCCCGCGCGTTCACGACGGTTACTTCGGAAAGTTTTAAAAATTTTGCCGCGTATCTTAAAAACCCGCACTTTTTCTCGGTCGCTTCTACCATTGTGAGTTTTATTTCCGGTAATAATATTTTTAACGGTATCGAAGGAAATCCCCCGCCAGAACCTATATCCGTAAGTTTTTCGCCGGATACAAATTCCGCGCCCGAAAGGCTGTCTATAAAATGTTTTATATAGACCTCGTTTTTTTCGGTTATCGCGGTAAGATTGAATTTTTTATTGTATTCGGTTAAAATCTCGTAATAATCGTTAAATAACGCGAGTTGTTTTTCCGACAGATTATATCCGTAACTATCAAATAACTTTTTCATACTTATTTATTTTAACATATTTTATTTTTTTCCACAAATAAATTTATATCAACTTCAAGTTATCTACTTTGTGGAAATTTACGTTGATATCCCGAAATTTTCCTTCCGAAAAATTTTTTTACGCAAAAATACGGCGCTTTAAAAACGACTTTAAAATTTTTTATCCACGTTTTTTATTTTATTCCACATTAAAGTAACTTTCTTTCAACACCCATTTAAATACGCCGTATAACGCTTTTTTGTACAATCTTACAATTCCACCGGAGATACTAATACTATGATTTAAATTTTTAAAAATAAATTTACAATATATATTTCGCTTCCGAATTAAGGTTGATTTTTACCGAAAATCTGCTATAATATAGATAACCTTACGTTTAAGGAGTAAAGTTTTGGAAAAAGTAAGAACGAGATTTGCGCCGAGCCCTACGGGGTATTTACACATAGGCGGATTGCGTACCGCCCTTTACGGTTTTTTATTCGCTAAAAAACACGGCGGAGATTTTATTTTAAGAATAGAAGACACCGATACCGCAAGATACGTTGAAGGCTCGGTCGATATCATATACGACACGTTAAAAGATTCCGGCATTATTTACGACGAAGGTCCGGATATCGGCGGTAACTTCGGACCGTATATCCAGAGTGAGAGAAAAAATATCTACTTAGAGTACGCGAAAAAACTTATAGAATTAGGGGGCGCATACTATTGTTTCTGTGCGCCGGAGCGTATAGAGACCTTAAAAGATAAAGAAGGAAACCTGCGTTACGACAAGCATTGTCTTAAACTTTCCAAAGAAGAAATAGAAGAAAACCTTAAAAAAGGCGTTCCTTACGTTATCCGTCAGAACGTTCCCGAAAAAGGCACGGGATCTTATCACGATCTGGTTTACGGCGATATTTCCGTCGATTATAAAGATATAGAAGACGGCATCTTAATTAAAAGCGACGGTATGCCGACGTATAACTTCGCAAACGTAATAGACGATCACCTTATGGGAATAACCCACGTTATAAGGGGTACGGAATATCTTTCTTCCACTCCTAAATACAATTTAATGTACGACGCTTTCGGTTGGGAAAGACCGACGTATATTCACCTTCCCCCTATAATGAAAGACGCGTCCCATAAATTATCCAAGCGCAACGGCGACGCGAGTTACGAAGACTTTGTAAATAAAGGATACGTTAAAGAATCTATAATAAACTATATAGCGCTGCTCGGTTGGAGTCCCAAAACCACGCAGGAAAAGATGAGTTTATCGGAACTTATCGAAAAGTTTTCATTAGAAGGAATAAATAAATCCCCCGCTATATTCGACGAAACCAAAATGAAATGGCTTTCCGGAGAATATATAAAAGAAATGAGCGATAGCGAGTTCGTTGAAAAAGCCGATAGATTCTTAAAAGAAAGCAAGGTATACGGAAAATACGACTTAAATAAGATTGCCGCGCTGTTAAAGACGCGTATAGAAATTTTCAGCGAGATACCCGATAAAATAAACTTTTTGGAAGAATTCGGAGAATTTGATATTGCGCTGTTCACTCATAAAAAAATGAAAACCGATACCGATATCGCAAAAGCGGTGCTGCCGAGAGCGAGAGAAAAATTCGCCAAACTTGATAGTTTTAATTTTGATACTATTCATAGCGCGGTAATGGAATTGGTACAGGAAATGGAATTAAAGAACGGACAGGTGTTCTGGACGATACGCGTTGCCATTTCGGGAAAAGAATCCACCCCCGGCGGCGTTATGGAAATAGCGGAACTTTTGGGAAAAGAAGAAACTTTAAGAAGAATAGATTTCTCGATAAATCTATTAAATAAATAATTCAATAAATAAAAATTAAATAAAAACACAATAAAAAACCGATAAAAACAGCCCTTCTCACACAGAATAGGCTGTTTTTTATAGTGGGAAAATTTTCGGCTATTCTGTGTGAGAGCGTTTTAACGGCAATTTTTTAAAGGGGTTATGCGGCGAAAATAACCGTTTTTTTGATACAAGTTTAACATAAAACGTAAAAAAACAATCAACAAAAAACAACTCATAAAACAAAAAAACAATCTGCAAAACAAAAACAACCCGCAAAACTTATAAAAAACCGTTAAAGTTTCACGTGGAACACACAGGAAAAATGTTTCACGTGAAACACGTAAAAAACGAGTGAGAAAGTTTTTTGTTCCACGTGAAACATTAAAACAGGGTATTTTTTAAGTTTTTATCCCGTTTTTTTGGTTAAAAATATCGTAAATTTGGCACGCGCAAACAAAATTTTTAATAAATGCCGAAAATTTACTTTTTTCTATTGTAAAAACCTTTCCGATAATGTATAATATTATTAAGTTCAGGGAAACTAATTTAACGGCGGAATTTATAGGAAATTTCAAGGTTTTTTAAATATTCGTCTGATAAAATGGTAGTACTTAAAATTTCGGGAGAGACTTAATGAAAAAATCAAGGCTTATTTGGTACGTGCTGATAGGCGTCGTCCTCGTTATCGCGGCGATATCCTTCGTCAGATGCAACAATACAGGCACGTCCGTACCCGTTTCCGATTACAGCGCCGTCATTTCAAAAATGCACGACGGGGAGTTGGATAAGACGGAAGTGGCGGACGGTTCCGATAACTCTGTAATAAAAGCCGTATATAACGCGGGTAAAAACGTAGATTACGATAAAGTTACGATAGATTACGTTCTTTTCGACGGATATAATCTCGAATTTACCGTAAAACTCGTTAAAACGGACGGGGAAAAGGAAATTATAAAGAGAAGTATTCCGTTTACTTCCGTGTACGGCAGAACCAACATGCAGGAATACGAAACGGCGTTAAATACGGCGGGAATAACGTATAAATATACCGATCCCAACGCCGGTTCTATATGGTCGTCTTTACTTCCGATACTCGGTAGCCTTATAATCGCCGTCGTGTTCTTTATCCTTATAATGCAAACGCAGGGCGGCACGAAAGGGGCGATGAATTTCGCCAAGACCAACGCGCGCGTAAACCATAATATACGCGTGCGCTTTACCGACGTTGCCGGCGCAGAAGAAGAAAAGACCGAACTTGCGGAAGTCGTGGACTTCCTTAAAAACCCCGCCAAATTCTCGGGACTCGGGGCAAGGATACCAAAAGGCGTTCTTTTAGTTGGGCCTCCCGGAACGGGAAAAACACTGTTCGCGAAAGCCGTCGCGGGAGAAGCGGGCGTTCCGTTCTTCTCGATATCCGGCTCCGATTTCGTGGAAATGTTCGTAGGCGTCGGCGCGTCGAGAGTGAGAGACCTTTTCGACGTGGCGAAAAAGAATATGCCGTGTATAGTCTTCATAGACGAAATAGACGCGGTAGGTCGCCAGCGCGGTACGGGACTCGGCGGCGGACACGACGAGAGAGAACAGACGCTTAATCAATTACTCGTACAGATGGACGGGTTCGAGACCAACGACGGGATAATCGTTATGGCGGCGACCAACCGCGCGGATATTTTAGATCCCGCTCTTTTAAGACCGGGCAGGTTCGACAGGCAGATCTTCGTAAACATCCCCGACGTAAAGGGAAGGGAAGCGATACTGAAAGTCCACGCGAGAAACAAGCCGCTCGCTCCCGACGTCAACTTTAAAACGGTGGCAAGGATGACAAGCGGGTTTTCCGGCGCGGATTTAGAAAACCTTTTGAACGAAGCGGCGATACTCGCGGCGAGAGCAAACAGGAAATTCATAACCAACGCCGACCTTTACGAAGGCATAAACAAGGTGCTTTTGGGACCGCAGAAGAAATCGCGGCTCGTTACCGAGACCGATAAACGCATAACCGCTTACCACGAATCGGGGCACGCGATACTCGCGAAACTTCTTCCCAACTGCGACCCCGTGCACGAAGTTTCCATAATTCCGAGAGGGCAGGCGGCAGGCTATACCATGACCCGCCCCGACAACGACGACAACCACCTGACCAAGAGTAAGCTGTTAGACGATATCGTTATGACGCTCGGCGGAAGAGTCGCCGAAGAACTTATAATAAAGGATATATCGGCGGGAGCATCCGGCGACATACAGGCAGTAAGTAAGCGGGCAAGGCTTATGGTAACCGAGTGGGGTATGAGTGAAAAAGTCGGTCCTATCTCTTACGGTTCGGAAAAGGAAGTCTTTATCGGCAGGGATATGGCGACGCACGTCAATTACAGCGAAGAAACGGCGGGCATTATCGACGAAGAAGTGAACAGGATCGTTACGGAATCTCTCGAAAAGGCGAGAAAAATACTTGCCGAACACAAAAACCTTCTCGATAACATGGCGAGACTTCTTATCGAGCGGGAAACGATATTTACCGAAGAAGTGGATATGCTTATGGAAGGAAGAAGCGTGGAAGAGATAATGGAATATATGGACAAAAACGAAAGCACTCTTTCCGCAAACCCCTTTAACCGCAAAGACAAAAACGGCAAAAAGTCCGACGATACGGAAGTTAAGAAAGAAAACGGAAACACCGAAAACACGGAAGAATAACCGCAAAATCACGGAGAAAAACTTATGGGAAAGATAATGGCGTTTTCAAATCAGAAAGGCGGTGTGGGTAAAACCACTACTTGCGTGAACATGGCGGCGTACCTTGCGCAAAAGGGGTATAAAAGCCTTATCGTGGACTTAGACCCGCAGGGCAACGCGACGAGCGGGCTGGGGTTTGCAAAGAGCGACATAAAGGCTTCGGTGTACAGCGTTATGATAGACGAAACGCCGATAGAAGACGCCGTGTATAAGACCTGCGTCGACGGACTGGATATTCTGCCCTCCACCATAGACCTTGCGGGGGCGGAAGTGGAACTCGTGTATATAAAAGACAGAGAACACGTCTTAAAAAAGGTTCTGGAAAAGGCACGGGCAAGTTACGACTATATAGCGATAGACTGCCCGCCGTCCTTGGGACTTCTGACGATAAACGCGCTTTCCGCTGCGGATACCGTTATAATACCGATACAGAGCGAATATTACGCGTTAGAAGGGTTAAGTCAACTCATGAACACCATAAAACTCGTTACCAAACACTTAAATCCCAACCTTAAAGTGGAAGGCGTGGTGCTTACCATGAACGACAACAGGGCGATAATTTCAAGGCAGATATCGGCGGAGATCAGAAAGTTTTTCGGGAAACGCCTGTTCGACACGGTGATACCGAGAAATATCCGCCTTGCGGAAGCGCCCAGCCACGGCGTTCCGATAATGCTGCACGATACCAAATGCACGGGGGCAAGGGCGTATCTCGCCTTCACCGAAGAGTTTTTGGAAAAACAGAAAAAATAACACCAAGGGAGAAATATAAAATGAACGAAAAAAGGGGTCTCGGGAAAGGACTTTCGGCGCTTTTCTCCGAAACGGAAGAAGATTACGGTAAAAGCCTTATTTTCGAAGGGGAGCAGGGCGGCAAAGGCAGCGTTACGGATATAGCGATAGATTCCGTTTACGCAAACCCCGACCAACCGAGAAAACATTTCGACAGGGAAGCGTTAGCGGAACTTGCCGAGTCCATAAAAAAGCACGGCGTTATAATGCCCATCATCGTCAACAAGGACGGCGACAGGTTTATGATAATCGCCGGCGAAAGAAGATTCCGCGCTTCGAAGATTGCGGGCTTAAAGAAGATCCCCGTCATAGTCAAAAACTACGACGACCGCCAGATAAAAGAGATCTCCCTTATAGAAAACCTGCAAAGGGAAGACCTTAACCCCATAGAAGCGGCTTCCGCAATGCGCGCGCTTATGGAAGACTATAACCTTTCGCAGGAAGATCTGGCGGACAGGATAGGGAAGTCACGTTCGGCGATAGCCAACACGTTGAGACTTTTAAACCTTACCCCCGCCGTCATAGAAATGGTACAGGACGGCGCGCTTTCCGCGGGGCACGCGAGAAGTATCGTCGCAATCCCCAAAGCCGATCAGAAAAAAATAGCGGATAGCGTCGTGAAAAACGGGCTTTCGGTCAGGGCGACGGAAAAACTCGTCAAAGACTATTTCGTTCCGCCGGAAGAGAAAAAGAAAAAGGCGGCTATGCCCTTATCCAACGAGTTAAAGGAACTTATCGGCGATATGCAGAGAGTTTTCGGCACGAAAGTGAACGCCATAGGTAACGACAACAAGGGCAGGATATATATAGATTATTACACGAGGGACGACCTCGACCGCCTTGCGGAGATACTCGAAAAACTTAAAAAAGACGAAAGATAGGGGCGATATGTTTTTATTGTACGTGCGACACGGACAGCCCGACTACGCAAACGACTGCCTTACCGACGTCGGCAGGATTCAGGCGAAAGCCGTTTCCGAAAGGCTTGCGATTTTGGGACTTGACAAGATTTATTCTTCCACACAGGGCAGGGCGATCGAAACGGCAAAGCACACCGCCGATAAACTTAACCTTCCGATAGAAGGCGTCGATTTTGCGAGAGAAAATCTTGCGCATCAGGATTTCGCGATCGAAAGAAACGGCAGGAGAACCTGGTGCTTTTATGACGAAGAAACGCTTAAACTTTTCGCGTCGGAAGAAGTGGAAAACAGGGGCTTTAAGTGGTACGAAGATCCGCTTTTTAAGGAAACAAACTTCAAAAGCGGCGTGCTGCGCGTTGAAAACGCGGTAAACGGGTTCTTAAAAGAGTTAGGCTACGAAAGAAACGAAAAGACGGGAAAGATATCCGCGAAAAAGCATCTTTACGACAGGGTTGCGCTGTTTGCGCACGGTGGGTTCGGGATGATATTTGTAAGCACGCTTTTACATATTCCGTACCCTATGTTTTGCACGAGATTTGTCCATTTGGGGCTTAGTTCCGTAACGGCGTTTAAGTTTCCCGACGAGGGCGAAGGGTTTTTCCCGAAAACGTTTCAGTACAGCAACGACTCGCATCTTTACAAAGAAAATCTTTTGGACACTTACGACATGAGAACTTTTTAAAATAAAAAAAGGAGAAAAAGACTATGTGGCTTTATATCTGGCTGGGCGTTGCCGCCGCCGCGCTCGTAATAGAGTTTCTTACCAGCGAACTTGTGTCCGTCTGGTTTGCGGGCGGAGGTATCGTTGCCATGGTGCTTGCGGGCGCGGGGCTCGACTGGTACTTTCACGTTCCGGCGTTCTTCGTCGTTTCGCTGTTACTTATGCTGTCTTTAAGAAAACTCGTTATGTCGAAACTTAACAATAAGACCGAAAAGACCAACGCCGAATCGGTGATAGGCAAGGAGTTTATCCTGCTTACCCCCATATCTTTCAATACGGCGGGATCTATAAAGGTCGGCGACGTTATATGGACGGCGGATACCGAAAACGACGGCGACGAAATACCCGCCGGCGCAACTGTTATAGTTCAGGCAATAAAAGGAAATAAATATATCGTTACGGAGGTACAAAAATGAACCCTTGGCTCGTTGTTTTAATCGTTTTAGGCGCTGTGGTGCTCGTTATTTTGGTGTGTTCCATAAAGATCGTGCGCCAGTCCACGGCGGTGGTCGTGGAAAGGCTCGGTAAATTCCACAGGCTTTTAAACACCGGAATACACTTTATAGTGCCGTTTTTCGACAGAAGCGTGGGCGGTCCGATTTCCTTAAAGGAAAGAGTTGCCGATTTCGCGCCGCAGCCCGTTATAACCAAAGACAACGTTACCATGCAGATAGACACGGTTGTGTACTATCAGGTAACCGACGCAAAACTGTTCACATACGGCGTGGAAAACCCCATACGCGCCATAGAAAACCTTACCGCGACGACGCTAAGAAATCTTGTCGGCGAGTTGGAACTCGACGGAACGCTTACTTCCCGCGATACGGTCAACAGCAAGATGCGCATGATATTAGACGAAGCGACAGACCCCTGGGGCATAAAGATAAACAGGGTAGAACTTAAAAATATTCTTCCGCCCAAAGATATCCAGCAAGCGATGGAAAAGCAGATGAGAGCGGAGCGTGAACGCCGTGAGTCCATTTTACGGGCGGAAGGCGAAAAGCGCAGTAATATTTTAGTCGCAGAGGGCGAAAAGGAGGCGACGATACTTCGCGCCGAAGCAAAGAAAGCGGCGGTCATCGCCGAAGCCGAAGCGACGGCTTCCGCGATAAAGATGATAAACGACGCCAACCCCAACGCCGCGTACCTTACCCTTAAAGGCTACGAAGCGTTGAAGATAATGGCGGACGGCAAAGCGACCAAGATAATAGTTCCGAGCGAAATTCAGAACGTTTCGGGACTTCTTGCGGGACTTAAAGGGGTTCTGGAAGCGGATAAGAAAGACTGAAACCTTTTTTCGGCGGGCGCATGAACAGAGAACAAGAGATAGTAAAGACCAGCGTAATAGGCATTATAGGCAACGTCTTTTTGGTCGCGGGGAAAATATTCGTCGGGGTGATCGCGAGATCCGCGAGTATCGTTTCCGACGCGGTGAACAACCTTACCGACGCCATGAGTAGCATAATCACCGTCGTGGGGGCGAAACTTTCGGGCAAAAAGCCCGACAGAGAACACCCTTACGGGCACGGCAGGGCGGAGTTTATCGCCGCGTCTTTTATCGGTATGCTGATATTCGTCGCGGGCGCACTCGCTATCTACGAGTCGGTTTTAAGCCTTATAAGCGGCGAAAAACCCGAGTACGACGTCTATTCCTTTATAATAATAGGCGCGGCGGTGCTGGTAAAGGTGGGACTCGGACTGTACTTTAAAAAGAAAGGCGAAAAAGTCAAAAGCGATTCCCTTAAAGCAAGCGGCACGGACGCGCTTTTAGACAGCCTTTTATCTTTCGGAACGCTGGTTGGCGCAGGCATATCTTTCGCTTTCGGAGTTCACCCCGAAGGATACATAGGTATCGCGATAGGTCTTCTTATAATCAAGTCGTCTGTGGACGTTTTCAGAGAATCGGCGTCCAAGATTTTGGGAGAACGGACGGAAACGCAGTTCGTTTCCGAAATGGTCAAAGACATATCGGAAAACCCGCGGGTGTTCGGCGTTTACGACCTTATCCTGCATAATTACGGCGCGGACAGGAATATCGGCAGCGTACACGTGGAAGTGGACGAAAACCTTACCGCAAAAGAAATACAGATACTCGAAAGAGAAATAGCATACCTTTGTTACGATAAGTATAATACCGTGATGACGGTGGGCGTGTACGCGAGAAACGGCGGTAACGGCAAGGAAAGCGAAATAAGAAAAAAGGTGGAAGAGATAACCGCCGCATACCCCGAAATATTGCAGACGCACGGCTTTTTCGCCGACGAACAGAATAAGACGGTAAGCCTCGATATAATAATTTCTTTCGAGTGCGAAACGCCGGAAAAAATTTACGGCGAAGTCCGTAAAAAGATACAGGACGAATATCCCGATTATACGGTACATATAATTCTCGACAAGGATTTCAGCCTGACTTAAAAGAGTTGATTTTTATAAAAAGGAAAAAAGGAAAAGGAGATATATTATGAACACTATGGTAAAAGACAGAAAAAAACTGGTCAAAGCGGTTTCGACGTTAATTATCGTTTGCGTCGTTATCGCCGCGATAATCGGACTCTTGTTGCTTTTCAACATGATAGAGGGAAGTACCCTTATCGGCAACATCATGCTTACGCTTTTAACGGTTTTTATATCGGGGTTGTTCTTCTTAAACTCGGTAAACGCTATCGTTAAGGGCAATAAACTCGGTATAGCGGCGGCGATAGCCATAATGATATGCGCCGTTTTGTATATTTTGCTTATATGGATAGGCGACACGATAACGGAAGCGTTCACGCTGTACCCCCATTTCGTAGTGATACTGTCTATGGCTTCGATATTTTTGAATCTCGTTATATCCAACTATATAACGCTGGGTAAAAGCCTTCTCGGTTTGCAGGTCGCGCTGTATATCTCTTTCGGGTATATAGAAACGACGATAGCGTTCGCAATCCTCGGCAACCCCGTGCTGATAGACCTCTGGCAGATTTTCGTCGCGGCGATAATAGTTTCGGTAACGCTGTACGTCGTGCTTAAAGTAAAACAGAAAAATATCGCGCAGGCGGAATCGCAAAACAAACTCGGCGAAAACGGAGAATTCGTTACCATAACCAAAGAAGAGTACGAAAGATTGAAAGCCGCCGAAGAAAAACTTAAAGCGATGGAAAACGCAGAAGGTTAAGTAAAAACGTAAAAAACAAAAACGCCCCGCGCTAAATATAGCGCGGGGCGTTTTATCGGTAATATCAGAACGGTCCGATCCATACTTTTTTAAGTTTTGCGTAAATCACCATGGGAAAACCTTGTACGTTCATATCGGAAAACACCGTTTCCGCGGTTATTTTTATTTCTTCGTTGTTGTCGTTTTTATAGAACCAGCCGACGAATTCGTAATCGTCGGAATCGTCGCGGGGTTCGAGTTCGGGAAGTTTGTCTCCGAGAGTTTCGCCATCTATTACGGTAACGGAAAGGGGCGTATTTTCGTCTTTAAGGTACGATCTGCCGCCATTATACGTCAACTCGAAAGTTACGGCGTAGAATACGACTTTAAGTTTTGCGTAAATTACCATGGAAAAACTCTGTACGTTCATATCGGAAAACGCCGTTTCCGCCGTTATTTCGGTTTCTTCGTCGTTATCGTCTTTGTAGAACCAACCCACGAATTCGTAGTTATCGGAAGGATCGCGGGGCTCGAGTTCGGGAAGTTTGTCTCCGAGAGTTTCGCCGCCTTTCACCGTGACGGAAAGGGGCGTATTTTCGTCTTTAAGGTACGACCTGCCGCCATGATAGGTTAACTCGAAAGTTACGGCGTAGACTTTAAGTTTTGCATAAATCACCATGGGAAAACTCTGTACGTTCATGTCGGAAAACACCGTTTCCGCAGTTATTCTTGTTTCTTTGTTGTTATCGTTTTTATAGAACCAGCCGACGAATTCGTAATCGTCGCGGGGTTCGAGTTCGGGAAGTTTGTCTCCGAGAGTTTCGCCATCTTTTACCGTAACGGAAAGGGGTGTATTTTCATCTTTAAGGCATGACCTGATGCCATGATAGGTTAACTCGAAAGTTACGTCGTAGAATGCGACTTTGAGTTTTGCGTAAATCACCATGGAAAAACTCTGTACGTTCATGTCGGAAAACACCGTTTCCGCCGTGATGCCGATTTCTTCGTTGTTATCGTCTTTATAGAACCACCCGACGAATTCGTAGTCGTCGGAATCGTCGCGGGGTTCGAGTTCGGGAAGTTTGTCTCCGAGAGTTTCGCCTTTCTTTACCGTAACGGAAAGGGGCGTGTTTTCGTCTTTAAGGTATGACCTGACGCCATTATATGTCAACTCGAAAGTTACGGTGTATTCAGGGTCTTTATTGTCGACCGACGAGTATAGGGCGACGAGAGTTTTGTCGACGACAAAATTATATATAAACTCCGTCTCCGCGTCGGCGTCTATTCTTTCGCCGTCCATCGTCCATCCGACGAATTCGTAGTTTTCTCTATCGACGGTGGGCAAGGGCAAAGGAACCGTGTCGCCGTAGGACACCCTGATCGTACGATTGTCGGAACTTCCTTCAAAGAAAAAGAAAGTTAATGTATATTCCCCGTCTTTATTATCGGCGGAAACTCCGCAACCGAACGCAAAAGAAAAAGAAAAAAGCAGCGCCGCCGCAAAAATTAAAAACAAAAAGCGATTTCTCATGGTTTTCTCCTTCGGAACGATTATAACACGACGGCAACCAAATGTCAACAAAAGAAAAAAACGGCGTTGTCGCCGTTTTATATCGTGTACTTATACAGGGAAGACTTGGAAACTTTACGGCGGCTTGCCACCGTCTTTAACGCTTCCTTTTTATCCATGCCCGAACTTATAAGGGCTTTTATCTCTTCTTCGGGGGAAAGGTCGCTTGCTTTTTCTTCGGCTTTTTTGACGATAAGAACGTATTCGCCCTTTATCTCGCCCTTTATTCCGTCTTTTAAGTTAAAAAACTCCACGCCTTCGTGGATTTTGGTTATTTCCTTTACCGCGGCGGCGGGGCGGTCGCCGAAAACTTCGTAAACGCTCTTTATATCCTTTTCTATATCGTGCGGGGCGCAGTAGAACACAGTGGTCATATCCGTGGTCGCGGCGCGGGTGAGAAACTCTTTTCTGTCCTTATTCTTTTGCGGTAAAAATCCCATAAAGCAGAAGTTATCCGCGGAAAAGCCCGAAAGCAGAAGGGCGGCGGTTACCGCCGAAGCCCCCGGTATAACGGTGTAGGGAAGACCGTTATCTATAAGCATATTGACGAGAATATTGCCGGGATCGGATATCCCCGGCATACCCGCGTCGGAAATAACGGCGATATTCTTGCCTTCTTTAAGTTTTTCCATTATCTTTTCGCCGCTTTCCTTTTCGTTGAACTTATGATACGAAAACAGCGGCTTTTTTACGGAATAGGCGTTAAGAAGGGTAACAGACCTTCGGGTGTCTTCGCAATAAATCTCGTCCACGGCGTTCAAAGTTTCCAACGCGCGGAAAGAAAAGTCTTTTAAGTTTCCTATCGGAGTCGCCACGAAATACAGCATATATCCCCCTAATTTTTCAAAGTTGCGAGAATCTTTATTCCCGCCTTTCCGCCTTTTACCCCTTCGAGAAGAAAGGCGTAGGGCGATTTTTCGCCCGCCGATATAAATTGCAGCCTTTTCGGCTCTACGCCGACGTTTTTAAGTTCCGATATAACTTCCGCAAGCCGTTCGGCACGGTGGATAAGACACACCCTGCCGCCGAATTTCAACGCTCGCGATACAGAAAACGCAAGGGAAGAAAAAGATAACGTCTCTTCGCTTTTACATTTTCCTATATCGGGCGAAGAAAAGGTCGAAACACCCTTTTTCATATACGGCGGGTTGCAGACGATAAGGGAAAACTTCCCGTAATATTCTTTCGGAAGTTTGGCTATATCGCAGTTTACCGCGAAAAACCTTTCCGAAAGGGAGTTGTGAACGATATTCTTTTCGCAAAGGTCGAAAAGCGGTTTTTGCAGTTCGAAAAGGGTCATGGAGTTTATTTTGTCCTTGTTGACAGCGTAAAGGTTAAAACCCACGATCCCGCACCCCGCGCAAAAATCCGCCGCGGTGTCGCCTTTTTTTACCGCGGCAAACTTGCTTAAAAGTATGGAGTCGGACGTGAAAGAATAAAGACCGTCGTCCTGAAAAACGCTTAACCCGTTTATGAGAAATTCTTCTTTCAGCATATAAAACGAACGCCGCTTCTTTAAGCGGCGGCGGTAAAACGACTTATCGCGGGATATTCCCGCGATAAGAGTTTTTTGTTTTTAGAATCAGTCTTCCGAAATCGCTTCTACGGGGCAACCCGCGGCGCAAGCGCCGCAACTTACGCAAACTTCGGGATCGATGTTGTACTGGGTGTCGCCCTGACTTATCGCGCCCATAGGGCAGGTGTCCGCACAGGAACCGCAAGATATACAAGAGTCGCTTATTTTGTATGCCATAGTTTTTTCTCCTAAAAGTTTTCTTTAATTTATTGTATCATAAGCCGTGCGATTTTGCAACGGAAAAAATGAAATTCATTAAAATTCCGCGTCTTCTTCTTTAAGGTTATCGGGAATAACGTCGGTATCGCCGTCGTCTTCCGCGGGCAAATCCTCCACGGGCTTTTTTCTCGCGAATTCGAGATCCGAAACCGCAAAGTCCTTATAGATTTCCCCGCCGTCGCTCTTTACTATCTTTACCTTGGAAATCATTTTCAACATATCGTTGGAAACGACCGTGCCTTCGCCGTCGGGGGATACCACCGTACCGCCGACTTTCGGCACTAACTTACACGCCTTTTCGTAGTAATCGTTTTCGTATTGCAGACAGCACATAAGCCTGCCGCAAAGCCCGCTTATCTTGGCGGGGTTAAGGTGAAGCCCCTGATTTTTCGCCATTTTTATGGAAACTTTGGCAAAGTCGGGCATACTTCCCGAACAACAGCAAGGTCTTCCGCAGGGCGCGATACCGCCTAAAAGTTTGGTTTCGTCCCTTATTCCGATCTGTCTTAATTCCACGCGAAGTTTAAAGTGCGACGCAAGGATCTTGACTAAATCCCTGAAATCCACACGCTTTTCCGCCGAGAAAAAGAAAACCACTTTTTTGCCGTCGAAGGAAAATTCGCACCCGATAAGTTTCATTTCAAGGCCTAATTCCGCTACGGAATTACGCATAAAAGACATGGCCTCGGGTATTTTCTCTTCGTTTTCTTTGATACGCGCAAGGTCCTTTTGCGTGGCAAAGCGTATTATCGGGCGCAGCGGGGGAACGATTTTATCTTCTTCCACTTCGGTAACGCCGCCGATTATCGTGCCGCACTCCAAGCCTTTCGCCGTTTCCACGACGACGGTCTGTCCGTCTTCGTAAGTCTTGCCGTTTTCCGGCGAAAAATAATACGTTTTGGGGGTGTTTCTGAATTTTACGCCCACTATTTTGACCATTTGTGTTTACCCTCCAACACCGAAAAAAGAAACCAGTCGGAAAGCATCTGCGCGTTGGCGTTAGCCTTTATCCGTCTTCTCGCTTCCCGTATTTTATCGTTGATATATAATATCGCGCCGACGTTAAAGCCGACCGCGTCTTTAACCTGCGAAAACAATTCGCCGTTTATGGGTTTTCCGCCCGAAAGATTACACAACATATCGCGTAGCGTTATCTCGAACACCGACAAAAATTCCGAAAAATCTATTTTTTCCGCAGTCAGTCGTTTTGAAAACTTTGGCAAATCCTTACTGCTTTGCATGTTGAGTATAAGGTCTTTGGTAAACTCCGTCGCCCTTAAAAAATCTTCGTCGCCGTAAAGGGTTTCCGCCGTCCCTACCGTGCCGTCCCCGCAGGCTATCGCCGTTTTAAGGCGGTCTTTATCGGGGAAGTTATCCTGTATCGCGTCGAACAGTTCTTCGGGAGAAAACTCTTCCACGGTAATGGTCTTTACTCTCGATCTTACCGTCGGAAGCAGCGAATACTCTCCCGTCGCGCTGAGAATAATGACGGTGTTTTCCGGCGGTTCTTCCAGCGTCTTTAAGAGTTTGTTCTGCGCCACCGCGTTCATGCTTTCGGCGTTATTTAGAAGAAATATTTTTCTGTCGCCTTCGACGGGTTTTAAAAAACTTTCTTCTATAAGCGAAACAATATCGTCTTTAACTATCTGTTCGCCCTTTACGGGGTATTCGCGCACGTCGGGGAAAATTCCTTGGTCTATAAGACGGCAACTTCTGCACTCCCCGCAGGGATCGTCCTTTTCGCACACGATAAGCTTCGCGAAAACGCGAAGCACGCTTTTTAAGTATTTTTTATCTTTGCAGAGAATAAGATACGCGTGGGAAAGCCTGTCGCCTTTAAGATCGGCTTTCACCGTTTTGTACGCGCCGCTTTTTTTCAGCAAAGACAAAAATTCCGTCATATCACACCTTTTTCTTTCAGCGCGGCTATTATTTTCGCGTGAGTTTCGGCTTTAGAACCCGAAGCGTCTATTTTTACTATCCTGTCCTTGTATTTTTCGGCAAGTTCCAGATACCCCTTATACACCGCGCGGTGAAAATCCGTGCCGGAAGTTTCCAGCCTGTCGGTCATATCCGCGCCGCCCTTTCTCAAAAACGCCTGCTCGGGGGAAAGATCCAAAAATATCGTTACGTCGGGCATACAGCATTCAAGAACGAAAGAGTTTATCTCTTCTATGAACTTATACCCCAGATTTCTCGCCTTTCCCTGATAGGCAAAGGACGAGTCCACGAACCTGTCGCAGAACACGAGTTCTCCCGCGTTAAGGCGGGGGAGTATGGTTTCGGACACGACTTGCGCCCGCGACGCGGCGTAAAGCAGCGCTTCGCAGCGGTCGGTCATTTCGGCGTTTTTGCCGTCTAAAAGAATTTTCCGTATCTGCTCGGAAACGTCTGTCCCGCCCGGTTCGCGGGTGAGAAAATATTTTACGCCGTTTTCCGAAAGATATTCTTCGAGAAGTTTTATCTGGCGGGACTTGCCCACTCCTTCGCACCCCTCGAAGGTAACGAATTTGCCTTTCATAATGGTTTCCTTATCAGTCCAAAAGGTCGCTGCACTCGCGCAGTATCGTGTCTATAAAAGATATCGTCTCGAATTGCAGGTCGGGTTGATACGAAGTAAAATCGAACACCATAACTATAACGTCTTCCGCCGTGCCCGTATCTACTTTCTGGAAAAATCTCGAAACGTCCTTTTTGTCCGTCCCTTCGTAAGTTAAAGCCGAAAGACGTATACCGTATTTGGCGTTTTCCCTGCCCGCGGCTATTTCCCTGTCGTAGAGAATCTGCGCGTCTTCCGATTCGGGGTTAAGAGCGAGAGTTTGGGCGTACTTCGTGTAGTTAAAGAACAGCCCTTCGTTTCCCGCCGCAAATATCTTCTCGAAATCTTCCACGTCTTTTGCAAGTTTCTGTATCCGACCTATTTCGAGAAGTCTGCCTTCCGCCCTTTGTTCTTCGGTGCGGAAACGGTTGTCCTTTTTCATACGCTCGTTGAAATGCCGTATTATAAGGTCGTCGGAGAGCGCGCCGCCTTCCTTAAAGCCCGCGATATATTCCTTCGCCGAAGCGAGAAGTTCGTCAAGCGACATCAAGGGGTAGTTGTCTATCAAAGTCTTCGCCCGCGACGAACCGTCTTCTTCTTCCGTCACGTCGGAAAAAATAACGTCGCCTTCCTGTACCGAAAGACGCGCGGTAAGCACTTCGTCGGAAAAGACGACGCTTTCCATACCGAGATCCAGTATTTCGTAACTGAAAGTCTTGCCGTTTTTACCCGGTTCGTAACCGAGAGCGATATAAAAGTCCGCGACGTCCGACGAAAGATTTTTGTCGAGATAATACTTAAAATACTGCCCCGTGGTTACGCGGGTAGCCGATACGGTGTATATAAGTTCAAAGGCAAGTATCGCGGCGAATACCGAAATCAGCATCAGTATCCACTCGTAGGAAAGAAAATTCGACAGCCTTTTACGGTTTATCTTATTATCCATAAATTATTTTTTCAGCGGTTTCATGGTGGGGAAGAGTATTACGTCCCTTATGGAAGCCGAGTCGGTGAGCAGCATAACGAGTCTGTCCACGCCGAATCCGAGCCCGCCCGTCGGCGGCATACCGTATTCCAGCGCGGTAAGGAAATCTTCGTCGAGTTTGGCGTCGTTGCCGCCTTTGGCACGTTTTTCCGCCACCTGTTTTACAAATCTTTCCCGCTGGTCAATGGGATCGTTGAGTTCCGAAAAGGCGTTACCCATCTCCCTTGCGTAGATAAAATATTCGAAACGCTCGGTAAAAGCGGGATCGGTCGGTTTTCTCTTCGCCAAAGGCGAATTTTCCACGGGGTAGTCGTAGATTATCGTGGGCTCGATAAGTTTTTCTTCCACGAACGCGTCGAAAAACGCGATAAGAACGTGCCCTTTGGTGGCGGAATCTCCTTCTTCCACCGTAACGCCCTTATCTTTTGCCGCCTTTCTCGCGTCTTCGTCGGTCTTCCAGTCGGAATACCTTACGCCGGCATATTTTTCCACCGCTTCCGCCATGGTAAGGCGTTCCCACGGTTTTCCCAAATCTATCGTAACGCCCTGATAGACGATTTCCGTCGTACCGCACACGTTTTTGGCGACGGTGCGATACAGGTCTTCTATCTCGTCCATCATTTCCTTGTAGTCGCTGTACGCCTGATACATTTCCACGGTGGTAAATTCGGGGTTGTGAGACCTGTCCATACCTTCGTTGCGGAAGATCCTTCCCACTTCGTACACCCTGTCAAAACCCCCGACTATAAGCCGCTTTAAGTAGAGTTCCGTTTCTATGCGGAGATACATGTCTATATCGAGAGCGTTGTGATGCGTCTTAAACGGTCTTGCCGCCGCCCCTATTTCCAAAGGTTGCAGAACGGGGGTGTCCACTTCGAGATACCCTATGCCGTCTAAATACCTGCGTATTTCCGTGAGTATTTTGGAACGCATGGTAAAGGTCTTTTTCACTTCGGGGTTGGCGATTAAGTCTACTTCTCTGTTGCGGTATCTCGTGTCTTCGTCTTTAAGCCCGTGATATTTTTCGGGAAGGGGAAGAAGGGACTTGGATAAAAGTTCCACTTCCTTGGCGTGCACGGAAATCTCCCCCGTGCGGGTAGTGAACACGAACCCCGTTATGCCGATTATGTCGCCTATGTCGTAGTCTTTAAAGTCGGCGTAGGAGTCGCCCAGATCGTTTACCGAAAGGTAACTTTGTATCGTGCCTTTGCCGTCTAAAATAACGGCGAAAGACGCCTTGCCCATAACGCGCTTGGAAATAAGCCTGCCGGCGATTCCCACCGTCTTGTTTTCGTAAGCGGGATAGTTTTCTTTTATGTCCGCGCTCATTGCCGTACGGGCGTATTTCACCTTTTCGTATGGGTTTTTGCCCGCGGCTTTAAGGGCGGCGAGTTTTTCCCTTCTCTGCATAAGTATTTCGTTCAGGTCGAGAGAAGGGGTTTCGGCGGTTTTATTTTCTTCCATTTTATTCTCCGATTTTTAAGAAACTTTTTTGACGGTGATATTTACCGTGCCCGACGGGGTAACGACGGAAAACTTGTCGCCCGCGCGGTGTCCCAAAAGCGCGTTGCCGATAGGCGATTCGTTGGAAATCCTGCCGAGTTCCACGTCGGCTTCGGTCGTGCCCACTATTTCGTAGAGAAAACTCTCGTTATCTATCGAAAAATCTACCTTGCTGCCCAAGGAAACGACGCCCTTTTTGGCGTCGGTTATGATGACCGCGTACTTTAATTTATTCTCTATTTCGAGAATTTCGCCTTCTATCATGGCTTGTTCGTTTTTAGCGGCGTCGTATTCGGCGTTTTCCGAAAGGTCGCCGAACTCTCTCGCCGTCTTTATTCTTTCGGTTATCTCTTTGCGCTTGGTTATCTTTAAGTATTCCAGACGTTTTTCCAGTTCCTCTTTTCCTTCTTTGGTAAGAATTACTTCTTCTGCCATTTTTCGTCTCCTTATATAAATAGCGATAATTTTCTTTATAGATTATATAATATACTATAAGTTTTGTCAACATAAAAACCGCCGTTTTCTTACCTTGTTTTCCCGCCGAAACGGGTAAAAACCGCAAGTTTTTCACGATTTTGCGAAAAAATTTTAAAATACCCCTTGACAAACGCAGATATTGTGTTACAATCTTCTTGTAAGGAAGGGAAAGGGGGAAAACGGACGGAGATTCCGCCAACAAACCATAAATTCCGGAATAATATATGAAAAGACGGTCGCAAAAGCGACCGTCTTTAAGTTTTTGGCAAAGTTTACGCGTTTTCGGAATAGTCGTCGCAACGGGTGCAATCTTTGCCGTTGCCGCAGGTAACTTTTATGTCGCCCAAACCGCAATAGCCCTTTTCGGTGTTGTGGCGGCATTTTGTAACGTCGCATTTAATACAGTAATTGTTTTTCATGAAAATCTCCTTTTTTACTTATTATGACCGAAACGGAGTGAAAATATACCGACGGCGATTGACAAAAACCATGCGTTTAATGTAAAATAAAGTAAAGGAGCGAAGAAAATGAAAGTCGTTTTATTGAAAGACGTTAAAGGTTCGGGAAAAGCGGGCGACGTGATAGAAGCGAAAGACGGGTTCGCCCGCAACTACCTTATAAAGAACGGACTCGCAAAGGCGGCGGACGCCGCCGCACTCAACGAGAACAGGGCGCAGAAAGAAGCGGAAAAGTACCATAAAGACCAACTCTTAAAAGCCAACAGGGAATTAAGGGAAAAACTCGACGGAAAACAGATAACCGTGCAGGTAAAGAGCGGGGAGAGCGGTAAATTCTTCGGCGCGGTCACGGGTAAAGAAATAGCCGAAAAACTTGCCGAGATGGGGTTTGATATCGACAAAAAGAAGATACAACTTCAATCCAACATAAAGGTTGCGGGGGTGTATCCCGTTACCGTGCGCATTTCCGCCGAAGAAACGGCGAAGATCACAGTCAACATAATAAACTGAAAAAAAGATAAAGAGTAAAAATTCGCCCCCTTCCGCGTTCGCGGAAGGGGGCGAGACTTTTTTTCGGTTAAATTATTCGGCTTTTAAGCGTTTGTTTTTGGAAAACAGCGATATAAGACCGTAGAGGGCGAGAATTATAAGAATAACGCCTAAGACCACGCTTGCGTAGTCTTTGAACTTATCGACGGTGAGAAGACAGATCCCTAAGGCGAGTATCACGCCGCCGAGAAGAAGTTTTAAGAGCGCGACCGACTTCGACGAAGTTTTAAGGGCAATAGATAAAACGCCGTCAAGCATTATTCCCGCGCCCGCCGTTATCAGAAGATACGGAACGTAGGAAAACACGATATACATAATGTTCGCGTCTATGCAAAGAATACCGAAAGCGACGGCAAAGTAGCCTATAAAGGCGTTAAGGCTTATAAGCGATTTTTCCGCGATAAGCGATATACAAAGAAATACCGCGCCTATGACGATAAACCCTATTCCCAAAAGCACGGAAAGGGAAGTTTCGCCGAGAGCGGGGGAAATGCAGAACAGCACGCCCACCACCGCCGTAACGCAGTAACGTATGATTAAAGACAAGTCGTTTTTACTCACTTTCTTTTTTGTTTCCGACATAATGCACCTCTTTTTCTTTTATTGACGTTTCTCTATAAAATTATAATATGCAAGGGCGGGTTTTGTCAAGTTTTTTAAAAAAACGGCAAGAAAAACGCCGCCCTTTTGCTTAAAGCAAAAGGGCGGCGGTAAATATTTTATTCGTTTATAAAGTTTCGGTTATAACGCTTGCGTCTAATCTCTTCGCCGCCGCCTTGTCCAAAACGACTACGGCGTCGGGGTGAAGTTGCAGAACGCTTGCGGGGCAGTCTTCGGAAACGGGCCCGCACACCATTTTGTAAACGGCGTCGGCTTTGTTTTCGCCGTTGGCTACCAAAAGGACTTTTTTCGCCTGACATATCTCGCTTATTCCCATGGTTATCGCCTTTTCGGGCACGGTCTCGCCTTCCTTAAAGAGTCTCGAATTGTCTTTTCTCGTCTTTTCGGTAAGATCTACTATATGCGTCTTACTTCCGAAAGGCGTTTTTGGTTCGTTGAAACCTATGTGTCCGTTGCCGCCTATACCCAAAAGTTGCAGATCTCTCGGCGTCTTTTCAAGATATGCGTCGTAGTCCTTGCAGTTTTTATCGAGATCTTTGCCCGTGCCGTCGGGAACGCGCACGTTGTCCTTTAAGATATCGATATGATCGAAAAGGTTGTCGTTCATAAAATAGTGGTAACTCTGGTCGTGCGAAGGAGATAGTCCCACGTATTCGTCGAGATTTGCCGTCTTTACTTTTGCGAACGACAAAAGCCCGTTCTCGCAATATTCTATAAGTTTTTTATAAGTTCCGATAGGACTCGTGCCGGTGGCAAGCCCCAACACGGCGTCGGGTTTAGAGACTATAACTTTCGCTATTATTCCCGCCGCGACTTCGCTTAACTTTTCGTAATTTTCCGTAACTATAACTCTCATACTCTCACCTCGTAAAATTTAATATCGTTCTTACGTTTTCCGCAGGAAACCTACCGAAAACAATTTATCACAATCTTTAATTTTTGTCAACGGTTCGGCGTCGGATTAGTGTGTTTTTGGGTAAAAATCTGTTGCGTAAAAAATCAAATTTTCCCATCTATGTTTTTTACCAGTTGCGCCATGGCTCCGGCGATTTTATCGTTGAGATCGCTGTCTTTGCTTTCAACCATTATTCTTATTTTGGGTTCGGTACCGGACGCTCGTATCATTATGCGTCCCCTGCCTTGTAATTCTTCGTTGTATCTCACAATTTCTTTAGAAAGGATTTCATTATTCATTATTCGGAATTTATCGCTTACCACGACATTTATATTGGCTTGCGGGTAGAGAGCAACGTCAAATATTTCCGACATCGGGCAATTTTGGCTTATTACCATATTCGCAACGGTTATTGCCGTTAAAATTCCGTCGCCGGTCGTAGCAATATCTTTCAGTATTATGTGTCCGCTTTGCTCTCCGCCCAAGGAAAGATCTTTTTCCAGAAGTTTTGCCAGAACGTACTTGTCGCCTACGTCCGTTCTTATCATAGAAATGCCGCAATTTTTAAGGTCATATTCTATAGCCATATTCGTGTGACTCGTTCCCACCACCGTGTTGTCTTTAAGTTTGCCTTGTGTTTTAAAGTGTTTTGCGAGCGCGCATATTATCATATCGCCGTCGATTATTCTGCCTTTTTCGTCCACCGCGATAAGTCTATCGGAATCACCGTCAAATGCAAATCCCATATCGGCTTTATATCTGGAAACACGCCGAACCAGATTTTCGGGACATAATGCGCCGCAGCCGTTATTTATATTCAGTCCGTCGTTGACGGCGTTGGCAGCAACTACGTTTGCACCCAGCCTTCTGAAAACGTCGGGGGCTATTCTGTGTGCTGCGCCGTAAGCGCAGTCGAGAACGATTGTCTTACCCGTAAAACTGTTTTCGCTTGCGTCCACCAAAAATTTCCTGTACTGTTTTATTAATGTAAAATCTTGCAAAAAAACTCCGATATTCGGGAAATCGTTGATCTTATTGTGTATAAAACAGCGTTCAATACGTTCTTCTGCTTTATCGCCGATTTTATACCCCTCGGAATTGAAAACTTTTATGCCATTATATTCTCCGCTGTTGTGTGATGCGCTTACTACCACTCCGTAATCGGCATTTATTTTTTTGGTAAGAAATGCGATTCCTGCCGTCGGAACGACACCCGCATCAATAACGCGCGCCCCCCCGCTCATTGCACCGCTTGAGACGCCAAGCGTAAGATAGGTGTTCGAGATTCGCGTGTCCGATCCAATCAAGATCGTCGGTTTGTCTTTTAAAGTCGCAAGAGCATTTCCTACTTTATACGCAATGTCAAAGGTGAGATCTTCGTTTACTTTTCCTCTTAATCCGTCCGTGCCGAAAAACAATCCCATATGAAAACTCCTTTTTTATTTAAGATATTTATTTGCCATTCCGGGTTTTACTGTTTGGCGAGATCTTCCTATAACAAAGTCGTCTCTTTTTATGTCTTCCGTTACGGTTGTTCCCGCGCAAACATACGAATCCGATCCGATATTTACAGGCGCGATTATATTGCAGTTGCTACCTATAAAACAATTATTCCCAACAGTGGTGCGATTTTTGGTCTTTCCGTTATAATTGACGAATATCGCACCGCAACCGATATTGCAATTATTTCCGACATTTGCATCGCCGACGTACGCAAGATGTGAAACTTTAGTTCCCTCGCCGATCACGGCATTTTTTATTTCTACAAAATTACCTACTTTTGCATTATCGTGTATTTCGGCTTTCGGTCGAAGTCTTGCAAAAGGTCCGACCGATACGTTTTTTCCTATTTTTGCGTCTTCCGCCTGTGAAAAGTTAAAAGTAGTTCCGTTTCCTATAACGCAATTTTTTATGTAACAGTTCGGCATAATTACGACGTCGTCACCTATTACGGTGTTGCCTTCTATGCGATTGTTTTCGTAAATTACGACGTTGTTACCGATTCTGACAGTCTTATCTATGAATACGGTCTTTTTTCCGACAATTTTCAAATTTGACCCATGAATAAATTTCATTTTTACTCCTCATTTTTTCTGTTTTCATATTCTCATATTTTAAGGCAACAATTAGCGGTTGTCAAGCATTTTTTGGGGCTATAAAACGGTAAATTGTAACAAATTAATGCAAAAAAAGCACAAAACAGCCATAAACAACAAAATCACGATTTTAAAATTCGGGGGTGTTTTTGCCGTAAAACACCCTACTTCAATATATTATGAGACTTCTGATAAAAACGTGAACGAATAATGTTGCCATAAAAAAATTTTTTTTAAAAACGAAAAATATATATAAAAATCAAATCGCCGCCAGCAAAATCTTCTTGCAGGCGGCGATTTGATTAATGTTAGCGATTAGTTCGATTCTTTTTTCGCCCTTTTTCGGGAAGAAAGAACGAGAAACAGAGTGTACCCCGTAAAAAGCGCGGAAAATATCCCGAGCGATATAAGACACCCGCCGTAAGAGCCCGCACCCATGTTCAAAAGCAGCAGAAGGGGAGCGACGGCTATCATTGCGGGGAATTGCGACAGTATGAAAATATTACTCGTCGGGGTAGCGTAGTCGGGGTCTATTTCTCGAAGCAGTATCATACCGTTACTCGCAGTCCCCGTCAGCGTGCCGAAGTTTACGAGAAAAGACTCGTGGCAGAACCCCTTAAAACAGAGTTTCGTCATTATCTTTACGTATATCACGGTGGCGACCGTTCCCGCAAGGCAGAGCGCAAGTATCACGACGATATAATCGGTAACGACCTGCACGTCTATCGCGGCGACGCCCGCTATTATCATAAGGTCGAAGGCAAACCCGCTTATCCTATCCATCTGGTAGTTGTTGATGTATTTCTTTTTGACGACGTTTTTCTTTTTCAAGAATTTCATAAACGCCTTTAAAAGGGTGGCGGTTATAACGCCCCAGATAAAGTTGAAACCCCAAGCCACGTCGTTGAAAAGTTTAACGTTTGTCCAGTCGGAAAGTTTTTTGAAGAAAAACATTATGAGAAACGCGAGAAGATAACTTACCGCGACGAAAGCAAACTGTATAGACGACTTATCCACCGACTCGGAATCTTCTATTTCGTTGTCGGTCTCGAAGTCCGAAACGCTGCGAAGGAGCGTTTTTTCCTTTTTTACTATCTCGCCCTTGCGCTTGTAGACGTTTATGTATATAACGCCCACGACGGACGCCACCACGAAACCTATCGACGCAATGGTAAGCCCCAACGAGCCGTTACTCGTAAGGTGTCCGTCGGCGGTGAAAATAACGTCCCAGGTAAGGGCGTTTCCGGGACCTTGCCCGAACCCCAGCGGAAGCAGTACCCCCGTGTCGTAAAACAGAGTGCCCCCTATCCAGAAAAATACAAGGCTTACAAGGATGCCGACGACGGCTTGCAGCATATACGTTCCGCCCGTCAAAAGCCCGTTCTGTACGACGAAAAGCCCGCGCCCGTCTTTCTTCTTTTCGACGATTTTCATGGACATGGCGATAAATCCTATCGCCAAGGCGTGGTAGGTAACCACCTGCATTATCCTTCTGTCTACTATCTCGACGCCGAAAATTTCCTTTATCGCGATATTTATAACGAATACCAAAAGCCCGCCTATAAGCGCGCTGGGTATAAACGCTTTACGCAAAAAAGGTATCACGCGGCGAAGCATATTGCCTATAAGTAAAGCCGCTAAAAGCACGCCGATATTTATAACGGTGTTCCACACGCTGCCGTACTGCGAAAGATCGAAAGTCCACGCACCCATTTAAGAATCTTCCTCCAGGTTAAAGTATTTGTCCGCCCCTTTTTCTTTCATTTTCGTGTCGAGTTTGTTGAAAATAAAGGCGTATTTCACGGGGTTGAACCGTTCGTTTCCCCGAATAGCGTAGTCTTTGCCGTCGTACGATATGGTCAGCGTTCTTCCCGATACCACGGAAGACATCTCTATATTTTTAAGTTCGAATTTTTCTTTGCCGTAAACGAGATATTTATCGGTAAGGTAAATATCGCCCCTGTACAGCAACTTTCTCTTTTCGTAGGGGGTGGCCAGCATCACCCTGACGTCTTTATCGGAAAATATCGTTTCCCCTTCCTGTATTTCAAGGTCTTTGATATAGCGTTTCTGGTAATTCCAGTAGTCTATCATGCGGGTAAAGGGGAAAGCGGGGTCGGCGTTTTTGAGTTTTAGATCTTCGGTGTACTCGGTTTTGGTGCCGCACGCCTTACAGTAAAGATAATTGCCTTCGGAATACGTTTTTTCTTTTTCCCCGCACACGGGGCATATAAAAAACGTCCTTTCAAGGTATTCCGCACGCCTTTTCGACTTGTATAAAAGCCCCGATTCGCTGTCGAAAACTTTAAGTTCGTTCTTTATGACCGCGTTAAGTTCTCCGTCGCTCATCAAAGAGTATTCTTCGTATTTAAGGACGCGCTTTATCTCGCCGTAGAATTTCCCCTTGCGGTTTTTATTCTTAAACCGCGGGGCTTTACCCGTGCCGCCGTGCAGGTTAAACAGCACCAGCGTGGGCTTTAAGAGTTTTATGAGTTTTGCGGTGTCGTCGGAAATATAAAACTGAAACTCGCAAAAACTCCTGTTCCCTTCGGGAAACATAAGCACCGAACCGCCGTTTTCCACGACGTTGCGGATCATAACCGCGGTGCGAAGGTCGCTTACGCCCTTTTTCTTGGCGATAACGCCCAAGGAAGAAAAAAACTTCGACCTGAATTTTCCCGCGAAAATGCTGTCGGTGGCGACGGGGTGCACGGGACGGTTAAAGGAAGTGAGAACGCAAAAAGGGTCGGAATCGGTCTGGTGGTTGCAAAGCACCGCCACCGATTCGCCTTTCTTTATTTTGTACTTATCCTTGCAACGGTAGCCCAAAAACAGGCGCGTGTACAAAAAGACCGCGCCGCGGAGAAGAAAATATATAAAACGGTATTTACTCTGATTATATTTCTTACGCTTGCCGTGCATAAAAATATTATATATTTTTTGAGTACGGTTTGTCAAGGGTGCGCGGAAAAAATAAAAGGGGAAAGCGTTGCGGCAAGGCGACGACCTTATTTTTTCGGCTCGGATAAAACCGCCCCGAGACGGTAAGTCTCGGGGCGGTTTTGGTGCCGGTGATCGGGGTCGAACCGATACGGTATTTCTACCACAGGATTTTGAGTCCAGCGCGTCTGCCAATTCCACCACACCGGCAAGGTTTTCGTGGGAAAATTTTAAGGTTTTGCGTTTTTTCCTGTATTTTTTGCTTTTTTTATGTTACAATAAATTAAAAGCGCTCAATCTCGTACTGTATGATAGCACAATTTTTACCTTTTAGCAAGCGTTATTAAGGGGTTTTATGGAAAAATTAGTTTTGATAGACGGCAACAGTCTTATAAATCGCGCCTTCTACGCCATGCCGCTTCTCACCACGAAAGACGGCGTTTACACCAACGCGGTTTACGGGTTTATGAATATGTTCTTTAAGATTTTGGACGAAGACCGCCCGAAATTCGTCGCCGTCGCTTTCGACCTTAAAGCCCCCACTTTCCGCCACGAAATGTACGCGGAGTATAAGGGCACGAGAAAGCCCATGCCCGAAGAATTAAGACCGCAGATCCCGCTTTTAAAAGAAATTCTTAAAACCATGAACGTCGCGGTCGTCGAAAAGGAAGGGTTCGAAGCAGACGACGTGATAGGAACTCTGGCGAAAAACACCGACCTGTACACCCTTATTTTTACCGGCGACAGGGACGCCTTTCAACTCGTCGACAAAACTACCGAAGTGCGGTTTACCAAGAAAGGAATATCCGAAACGGAAGCCTATACCGCGGCTAATTTTTCCGAAAAGACGGGACTTATACCAAAGCAGATAATAGACTTAAAATCGCTTATGGGCGATTCTTCCGACAACATTCCGGGAGTTAGCGGCGTGGGAGAAAAGACCGCCGTTTCTCTATTGAAAGAGTACGGTTCTCTGGACGGGGTGTACGATAATCTCGATAAAATAAAAGGAAAACTTTACGAAAGGCTTAAAGAAGACAGAGAAAAAGCCTATCTTTCCTATACTCTCGCCACCATAAAGACCGACTGCGATTTATCCGTAACCGAAAAGGATATGTCGCTTAAAACGCCGTTTTCCGAAACTTTGCGGCAGAAATTCAGGGAACTTGAATTTAAGTCGCTTTACTTAAAAGAAGAACTGTTCGGCGGGGAAGAAAAAAGACAAGCGGCGATAAAAGAACCTATAAAGACGAAGGATATGACGAGTTTAACCGTTCCCGAAGAGATACTTGCCGCCGAAAAGATAGCGGTTTATATCGCAAAAGGCGGGATAAACCTTTCCGACGGAAAATGCGAATACCGATATAAGACGGCGGCGGAGTCGCTTTTGGACTACGGGTTTTCGCCGTCAGCGGTAGTAGCGGCGTTAAAGCCGATATTTACGGGCGACACCCCGCTTATCGTGTTCGACAAAAAGGAACTCATGCATTTTCTTGCGGACGTCGGGGCAATATCTTTAACCGCCCCGACGGAAGACGTTTCGCTTATAAAATATCTCGCCGACTATTCAGGCGGCGGCGAAACGGCGGAAGAAGTCGCGGAAAGGTACGGAGAAAACAGGAACACGCCCGCTTTTTCGCTTTACGGGATATACCGAAAACTTTACCCGCTGCTTAAAGAAGAAGACATGGAAGACCTGTACAAAAACGTGGAACTTCCGCTCGTCGACGTGCTGTTTTCGATGGAAAGGGCGGGCTTTAAGGTGGATATAGACGCGCTTACCCTTACGGGCGAAAAGTATTCGGAACTTTTAAAGGAGTACGACGAAAAAATAAAAGCCCTTGCGGGTGAACCGAATCTCAACGTAAATTCGCCCAAACAGTTGGGGGAAGTGCTTTTCGACAAACTGAAAATAGGCAAAGGCAAAAAGACCAAGACGGGGTATTCGACTTCCGCCGAGATACTCGAAAGTTACGAAGACGCGCACCCCGTGATACCGCTTATTCTAAAATACCGCAAGATACAGAAACTTTTTTCCACTTACGTCGAAGGGTTTAAGCCCCTTATCGACAGAAAGACGGGACTTATACACACGTCCTTTAACCAGACGGTAACGTCGACGGGCAGGCTTTCTTCGAAAGAACCGAACCTGCAAAACATACCCGTAAGAGACGACGAAGGCAAAGAACTCCGCAAGTTTTTCGTGCCGAGAGACGGGGGAGTGCTGGTTTCCGCCGACTATTCGCAGATAGAATTAAGACTGCTTGCGGCGTTTTCCGACTGCAAGCCGCTTATAAAAGCCTTTAACAGCGGCGCGGACATACACACGGCGACCGCGGCGAAAGTTTTCGGCGTGCCCAAAGAAAAGGTTACGGCAAAGGAAAGGGGCAGCGCGAAAGCCGTGAACTTCGGCATAATTTACGGGATAAGCGAGTACGGGCTGGCTAAAAACCTTCACATATCCCCCGTAACGGCGAGAAAATATATAGATTCCTACTTCGCGGAATATCCCGAAGTGAAAGAGTATATGAAACGGAACGTGGAAAGCGCGCACAAAACGGGCTACGCCGTTACCGTATTAAAGCGCAGGAGATATATAAGGGAAATAAACTCCGCCAACTTCAATTTAAGAAGTTTCGGAGAGCGTGCCGCTATGAATATGCCCTTGCAAGGGAGCAGCGCGGACATAATAAAACTTGCCATGATAAACGTTTACCGCCGTCTTCAAAAGGAAGGGCTTAAAGCGAAACTTATATTGCAGATACACGACGAACTTATAGTAGACGCGCCGAAGGAAGAAAAAGAGCGCGTGGAAAAGATACTGAAAGAAGAAATGGAAGGGGCGATAACCCTTTCCGTACCGCTTACCGTGAGCGTCGGCACGGGAGAAAACTGGTTCGAGGCGAAATGATATGAAAATAGCGATAACGGGCGGGATAGGCAGCGGCAAGACGGTAGCCGTTTCAGCCCTTAAAAAGGCGGGGATAAAGGTGGTAAACTGCGACGAAGTGGTGAAAGAACTGTATAAGAACCGCGCTTTTTTGAAAGAACTCAAAAAAATATTCCCCGACGAGATAAAGGGCAGGATATTCCTTAAAGCCGACAAAAAAAAGATAGCCGAAAAGGCGTTTTCCGACGACAAGGTGTATAAACTTCTCACCGAAACGGTAACGGAAAGGGCGCTTTCCGTCGCCCTTTCACGGGCGGAAAAGAACGACCTTTCGGTGGTGGAAGTGCCGCTTCTTTTCGAAACCAAAGCCGAAAAATATTTCGACAGGGTGATAGTGATAAAAAGAGACCTTAAAGACAGGATAGAAAGCGTCAAAAAGCGTTCGAATCTTTCGGAAGAAGAGATAACGGCAAGGATAAAAGCGCAGTTCGACTACGAAAAGAAAGACCTTTCCCGCTATATCGTCTTAGAAAACGACAAAGGCAAAGAAGAACTCGCCGAAAAAGTTTTCGCCGCGGTGGAAAGTTGCCGAAAAATCTGACGGAAACGAAACGGAAAACAAAAGTCGGTGAGTTCAAAGGGTTTGACAAGCCGCGGGCGGAGTAGTATAATGTAGGCGGGCAAAATTTCGCCCGAAAAACGTTTAAGACATCGTTTATAATTAAAATAATCGTATGTCTTTTTACTTTTATAAAAGGGATATATGAGTATATTCAGGTTAAAGCCCGCCCTTAAAGATTATATCTGGGGCGGCAGAAAACTTAAAGACTTTTACGGTAAAGATTCCGATGCGGATATCGTTTCGGAAAGTTGGGAACTGTCTTTTCATCCCGACGGGCTGACTTTGACCGACGGCGTCGCGCTTAAAAGCAAGGTAACGGATAAAGAACTCGGCGAAAACGTAACGGCGTTTCCCTTCTTTCCCGTTATGATAAAGTTTATCGACGCGGCAAGCGATCTTTCCGTGCAGGTGCACCCCTCCGACGATTACGCGTTAAAGAACGAAAATTCCTACGGAAAAACGGAGATGTGGCACGTCGTAGAAGCCGAGAAAGGCGCGGGGATATATTTAGGCTTTAAAAAAGACGTCAAAAAAGACGAAGTCGCAAAGGCGATAGCGGAAAACAAAATCACAGAACTTCTTAACTTTTATCCCGTAAAGGCGGGGCAGACGTATTTTATACCCGCGGGCACGGTGCACGCCATAAAAAAGGGTTGTCTTATTCTGGAAATACAGCAAAACAGCAACCTTACCTATCGGGTTTACGACTACGACAGGACGGATAAGAACGGCGAAAAACGCCCCCTGCATATCGAAAAGGCACTCGCCGTTATGAATTTAAAGAAGTTTTCCTTAAAACCGTCGCAAAAGAGTTTTCTCGGCGCAAGCAGGTATTTCACCGTAAAGAAGTTTTCGGTTACCGATAAGACCTTTACTACCGACGGAAAGACTTTCGATTGCGTTACCTGCGTAAATGGCGAAGGATTTATCGACGGCAATAAAATGCGCAAGGGCGACAGTTTCTTCGTAAGCGCAGATCACGGCAAGTACCATGTGAAAGGTAACGCCGATATAGTTATAACTTCGGTGCGTAAGTATTATATAGGTATAGATCTCGGCGGAACGTTCATAAAAGGCGGGATAGTGGACGACGCGGGCAATATCGTCGTTTGCGACGAAGTTCCCACCGAAAGGGACAAGGGCGCAAAGGTGGTGGCGAAAAATATCGCCGCTCTGTGCGACCGTCTTTTGAGTGCGGCGGGGTTTTGCGCTTCCGACGCGGAAGGCGTGGGAATAGGCGTTCCCGGGCTTATAAACGCCGAAAAAGGTAAGGTGGTGTACTCCAACAATCTCGACTGGCACGATTTCGGCATAGTCGGAGAAGTGCAAAAGCGCACGGGCTTAAAGGTCGTTATAGCCAACGACGCCGACGTAGCCGCGCTTGCGGAATATAAGTTCGGCGCGGGTAAGGGCGTAAGCGATTGCGTTATGCTGACTTTGGGCACGGGCGTAGGCGGCGGCGTTATCATAAACGGCAACCTTTATACCGGCAATTCGGGCGCAGGCGCGGAAATAGGACACACCATTTTAAAAAAAGGCGGGGAACAATGTACCTGCGGCTTAAAAGGGTGTTTGGAAGCGTACTGTTCGGCTACCGCGCTTATAAGAGAGACCAAGCGCGCTATGACGAGAAACAAAAACAGCGCAATGTGGAACATAGGCGATTTAAACGCCGTAACGGGCAAGACCGCGTTCGACTATTACCGTAGCGACGCGGCGGCAAAAAAGGTCGTGGACGATTATCTCGACGACTTATCTGTCGGGGTAATAAACGTCGCCAACGCGTTCAGACCGCAGGTCATAATAATAGGCGGCGGGATAAGCGCGCAGAAAGATATAATAATTCCCGTGCTGCAAAAAGCCGTGGACGAATATTCTTACGGCGGCGGCAGGCACGGGCTAAAATTCAGGATAGTTTCGGCAAAAGCAGGCAATAAAGCGGGAATCTTAGGCGCGGCGATTCTCGTAGCCGCAAAGCTTACGAAGTAAAGACGGGCAAAGGAGAAACGGTATATGGAAGAGTTTTCAGTCGTGTGTGAAATAATTATGATAGTTCTTTTCGGTGCGTCGTGGCCGTTCAATATAGTGCGGGCGTACAAAGGAAGAACGGCAAAGGGAACGAGTCTCGTTTTTCTCTGTCTTGTGGAAACGGGCTACGCCGCGGGGATTTTAAGCAAAATACTCGCGGGAATAGCGGTAGGCGCAGGGTACTGGACAGCACTCAGAATAACGGCGTGTTGCTTTTACGTCGTAAACTTCATTATGCTTTCTATCGCGCTGATTATATACTTCCGCAATAAAAGGATAGACGCGGCAAACAAAACCGAAAACTAAACAATATCCGTTAATAATAAACCGCGGCGGGGAGAT
>DBVR01000045.1 GCA_002308755.1 Christensenella sp. UBA1259 | reverse complement strand
TCTATCCAATTGAGCTAGTGGCGCATAAAAATATTAAGTTGAAAGCCGTTAAGTGGTATTCGGGTAGTATCCTTTCTCGCGGCGGATAAAAGCCGAAAGGCGATAATACCGCCCGAAAACAAGCCTTTATATTGTATAACATTAAAGGCGATTTGTCAAACGACTAATATAAAAATTTAAAATTTGACGCTTTGCGGTTTTACCGCAAAGCGTCTCTCGGTTTATTCCGCCGAAAATTCGTCTTTTCCGACCGCACAGATCGGGCAAACGAAGTCTTCCGGTAAATCGTTAAACTTCGTGCCGGCGGCGATACCGTTATCGGGGTCGCCTAAATCTTCGTCGTAAACGTAGCCGCAAACGTTACATACGTATTTCATAATTTTTCTCCTTAACGCGGGATACCCGCAAACGTATTTTCTAAATTATATCATTTCGTCCGCCGTTTTGCAAGCCTTTGCAAAAAATCGCCGCCCCGTTACCGTTTTGGTGAACAAGGTAAAGAAATAAAAAATATTCCGTCGAATCCCGTAAAACAGTTGACAGGCAAAAAATAGTATAGTACCATAAACTTAAAGGGGCTTTAACTTCAATGTTAAAGCCTTTCTTTTGAAGGAGAAACGTTATGGAAGATAAAGAAAAGCCCAAATCTGCGGGACATACGCGTAGCGACAAGTATATTCCCGATTACGACTATTTGTTCGAAGAAGACGGAAGTTCCGGAAAGAAATCGGAGACGAAGTTTTTTTCAAAGATAGTAAAGTTGAATTTGTGGCAAATAATATATTCCACTTTAATATATCTTTTACAGTCGGCGCCCGTTTTCGTTATGCCGATAATTACCGCCAACATTATCGACGTAGCGACCGTGGCAATAAACTCCGCAGGCGGAGTTACCGACGAAGTCCGGACGGAAATTGCAATAAACGCCGCCGTTTTAATACTTCTGATAATTCAAAACATCCCTACTACGATGTGGCGGTGGCGCATAGTCAGCAAAATGCTGAGAAGAACCAGCGCGGGCATAAAAAGCGCGGTAATACGCAAATTGCAAAGTCTTTCCATAACTTACAGCAAGGATCTCGAATCGGGAAAAATTCAGTCTAAATTTCTTAAAGACACCGACACGGTGGATTCTTTGTTTAATTGTTTCATATTCAGCATTATTCCGAATATAGTAGGCGTTATCGTGGCGACTGTGATTTCCGCGTATAAAAACGGGTGGGTCGCGTTGTTTTTCTTACTGGTAATCCCGATCAACGTATCGCTTACTTTTCTTTTTCGCAAGAAGATCAGGAAGAGAAACCGCGATTACCGTTTGAAAACCGAAAGCATGAGTATGAGACTTTCTACCATGGTTGACATGATCGTCGTAACAAAAGCGCACGGGCTTGAACAAACCGAAATCTCTTCGGTGGAACAGTCTATAAAAAATCTTGAAGACAGCGGGCTTAAAATGGATCAGACGTACGCGGGGTTCGGCGCAAGCACCTGGGTTGTAAGCACGGCGCTTTCCGCGGTATGTTTGATTTTCTGCATCGTTTTGGCGTTGAACGGGTATATTACCATCGGCGAAGTGGTGTTGTATCAATCCATGTTTACGGCTATAAACGCTTACGTTTCGGGGTTGGTGGGTATTATTCCGTCGGTAAGCAGCGGTTTTGAAGCGTTGCGTTCCGTGTCGGAAATAATGAGCGTAAAGGATATAGAAGTAAGTATGGGCAAAGCCGAAGTTACGGAAATAAACGGCGACGTGGAATTCGAAAACGTTTTTTATAAATACCCGAATACCGATCAATACGTGGTGAAAAATCTTAATTTCAGCGTAAAAAATGGCGAGTGTATTGCGGTGGTCGGAGCGTCGGGTTCGGGGAAATCGACGATAATGAATCTGATAATCGGGTTTCTGACGCCGAATAACGGGCGGGTACTTATAGACGGCAAGCCGCTTACGGAATACAATCTTTCCGAATACCGCCACAACATATCGGTCGTGCCGCAAAACAGCGTGTTGTTTTCGGGTTCGATACGCGAAAATATAACTTACGGGCTTGAAAAGTATTCGGAAGACGATTTGAAAAAAGTCTTGGAAATGTCGGACTTAAACGAGTTTATAAAAGATTTGCCAAACGGTATAGACACCGTTATAGGCGAACACGGCGACAAACTTTCGGGCGGGCAGAAACAGAGATTAACGATAGCCCGCGCGCTTATAAGAAACCCGTCGATACTCATTTTGGACGAAGCGACAAGCGCTTTGGATAACATTTCAGAATATCACGTTCAGAAGGCGATATCGGCGTCGATAAAAGGCAGGACGACCTTTATCGTGGCGCACAGACTTTCGACGATACGCGACGCGGACAGGATCATCGTTATGGACAACGGAGAGTGCGTCGAAAGCGGAACGTTTGAAGAATTGCTTGCGAAAAAAGGCAAGTTTTACGAACTGAAAACGCTTAACGATTTAAATATGAAAACAGCCGAAAACGCTTTTGCATGACGAACGCTTAAAAGACGGGTAGTTTAAATATTTACCGTCATACCGTAAAAGACGTAGTCGGAGCCGATTTTTTCTTTCAATTCGGCTTCCGAAAGCCCGAATTTTCGGGAAAGAGACCGCACCGTGTCGTCGGGGCGTACGGCGTAAGTTTTGCCGTCGCACTTTTCGAGATACAGTATATCGCCGTCTTTTATTTCTTCCGTTAAGTTATTAAGGCGCACGATGGAAAATTGCGGCACTTTGAATTTAGACGACACCGAAGACACGGTGTCGTTTTCCGTTACCCTGTAAAAAAATCCTTTCATAGCGGAAAACTCCTCCGAAATTATTATATTTGCCACTTACGCCGAATAGAATAAACCGTAAATGTTTCAAGGCGGTAAAAAGCGTGAGAAAGTTTTTTAAAACGGTGGCTATCGTTACGGTGTTTTCCGTCTGCGAAAAGTTTCTCGGGTTTTTGTACAGGATATACCTTTCGAGATCCATAGGCGCGGAAGGAGTGGGGGTGTATCAGATCGCCCTTACCGCCTTCGCCTTTTTAATGACTCTTATAAGTTCGGGGACTCCCGTTACCGTTTCCCGCCTTATCACCAAATACCGTTCGGAAAACCAGCCTTTAAAATCGGCGAAAGTGATAACGGCGGGGATTTCCGTTACCTTTTTTCTCGCCGTCGTTACGGTCGCCGTTTGTTACCTTTTCCGCGGCAAAATCTCTTCCTTGTTCGCCGACGAAAGGTGCGGGGAAATATTCTTTACTATCCTGCCGAGTCTTATATTCGTGTCCGTCTATTCGGTGCTGCGCGGCGTTTTCTGGGGAAATAAAGATTTTCTCCCGTACAGCCTTATAGAACTTACCGAAGAGATAGTCATGATAATTTCGGGGATAATAATCATCACCGTTACGGGGCATAAAGCGGGCGGGGCGTTCGGCGCGGGGGTAGCCGTCGCAATCTCTTTCGTCGCGTCGTTCACGCTTGCGTTTATCGTATTTTTCGTGCGGAAAAACAAGTTCCGCGATCCGCGTTCGGAAATGAAAAACCTTATCGCGGCAAGCGCGCCCGTTACCGCCATGCGCACGGTAAACTCTTTGGGGATAGCCGCGCTTTCCGTTATTTTACCGCTACGGCTGGTAAGCGCGGGGTTTACCGAGTCGCAGGCAATGTNNGTTCGGCTCGGCGGCGGGGCAGGCGGTGCCGCTGCTTTTCGTGCCGTCCACGCTTATTACGTCCTTTACTTTGGTACTTATTCCCGAAATATCCGAAAACTACTACGGCAAAAAGCGTTTCGCACTTAAATCGGACGTAGAAAGGGCGCTTAAATTCACTACTTTTTTGTCCTGCGCCTTTATTCCGCTTTTTACCGTGTGCGGGGAAGAGATAGGGCTTATCGTGTTCGGCAGTTACGATTGCGGTAAATACCTTACGGCGTCGGCGTTTTTAGTGCCGTTCATAGGGCTTTCGGGGATAACGACGAGTATTCTTAATTCCGTGGGGTGCGAAAAAAGGGCGCTCGTCTACTGTATAATAAGCGGGGTTCTTATGCTCCTTTCGGTCTGGTTTCTGCCGAAATTTATCGGGATATACGCGCTTCTCGTCGGGTTTTCCTTCGTGTACGTTTTAACGACGATTCTAAACCTTATGCTTATCGGAAAGAAATGCCCCGAAAAGCCGGAGTTTACGGGATTTTTCCTGCTGTCCGCGGTTTTGACGCTGCCCGCGATATCCTTGGGCGCGATAGCGGAAAAACTGCTGTTAAAATCTTTGGGCACGTTTTTATGTACGGCGCTTTGCACTGCGCTGGTTACCGCCGTGTACCTTGTTTGCGCTTTGGGTTGCGGACTTGCGGATATAGAGTTTATAAAGTCGGAATTTCGGAAAAAAAGGAGAGAAAAACGCGCGGAAGGCGTTTAAAATTCAAAAAGCAATAAACAAAGTTTACTGCTTCCTGAATAATATATGATAAGGGGGAAAATGATGAGCGATTTCGTCGCTGAAAACTTAACGCTTTCAACAGTCAATATATTACAACTTTCGCGTTTTTTTGTAAAGCGTTTGAACCCCGTTTTTTAAAAATTTTTTAAATTATTTTTTGAAAAAGAAAATCCCGCGAACGTGCCGCGGGATTTTGCGTTTTTTAAGGTAATTACTCGCCTTTAAAGGGCAGAAGATCGACGAGTCTCGCACGCTTTATCGCTTGCGACAAGACGCGCTGATGTTTGGCGCAGGTACCCGTCATACGGCGGGGAAGAATTTTCCCGCCTTCCGTAATATACTTTTTCAGGGTGTTTACGTCCTTGTAGTCGATAGTTTCCGCTTTCGACTGACAGAAGGCGCACACTCTCTTTTTGGGAAGACGTTTGACGAATTTTCTTCCTTCTTTTCCGCCTTCCTTTATCGCCGAAGAATTTTCGCCCGCTTCCGCATTAGCGGTCGCTTCGCCACCTTCCGCCGCGGGAGTTTCCTTGGCGGGTTCTTCGGTTACTTCAGCCGTTTTCTCGGAAACGGTCTGTTCTTCTACGTTTATATTTTCTTCCATTTTTTTACTCCTGTTTTTTTATCGAGGCTTTTTGCCCTTAGAAGGGCAGTTGATTGTCGTCTATTTCTTCTAATTTCGGAATTTCTCTTTTTACCGTGGAAACTTCTTCGTCGCCACCAACGTCTGTCTGGGCGTTCTTCGGGGTAAGGAATTCCACTTCACTCGCCACTATATCGGTAACGGTGCGCTTGTTGCCGTCCTTGTCGTCGTAGGTGCGGTTCTGGATAGAACCCACGATTCCCACTTTGTTGCCTTTTTTAAGGTATCTCGCGCACACTTCCGCACGGTTGCGCCACACGGTTATGTTGAAAAAATCCGTTTCTCTGTTGCCGTCCGCATTGGCGTAATCGCGCGATACGGCGATGGAAAATCTGCACATGGAAACTCCGCTTCCCGTTTCCGAAAGTTCGGGGTCTCTCGTTAAATTTCCTACAAGTATTACTTTATTCATAAGTATCTCCTTAAACGGTTAGATTTTCGTGATAAGTCTTCTGACCACGCCGTCCGTTATGCCTGCGATACGTTTGATCTCCACGACGAGCGTTTTAGCCGCTTCAAAGGTCATCAAAACGTAATAGCCTTCGGTCTTGTAGTCGATGGGGTACTGTAATTTTCTTACTCCCCAGCGGTCGGTCTTTTCAACCGTGCCGCCGTTGGCGGTTACAAGATCTTCGAACTTCTTGACTATCGCGTCCTTCGCTTCGTCGGAAAGAGAAACGTCTATAATGTAGAGCATTTCGTATTTCGTCATATTTTTTACCTCCCGGTCTATTCGGCTTGGGTTTTGCCCAAGCAAGGTTTTCTTCCGCTTACGCCCGCGGAAAGTTTAAATATAATAACACATTTAAATTGCGTTGTCAACGGTTTTTCGGGTATTACGGAATAAGAGCGATAAGATCGAGTATCTCCGTGAACGATTTGTCGTAATGCGAAGAATAACTCGGTTTATCGACGACTATGCCCGTCTGTATCAACTGCTTCAACGTCGCGTTTGTAAACGCCGTGGAAACCGTCGCTATACGGGTTTCCATATCGTTGAAAGTCAACTCCACGTCGGTGTAACTTAACGCCGAACCGATTTTACCTGCATCCGTAGACTTGGCGGCGGAACCGTCGTACAGCATAAACAGCCACACCTTGGCGTTTGCGGATATATAGTAAGTGCCGGCGTTGTCAAGCGTGTAGATTTTGGTAGCGCTGTTATAAGAATATTTCGCGTTGGTATCCGCGGCTTCCGAACTGTCGGTCGTAAAGCATACCACGTCGAAGATGTCGGCGACTTTCAGCGCGTTTATCTTGGTCGGCAAATTGCCTATGGTAACCGTGTTGTCGTTAAGCAGCGCTTCGAGTATTTTGTTGCCGCCACCACTCGATATAACGCTCGAAAGTTTTATGTTGTCCACCGTAAACCCGCTGTCAAGGTCGGAAAGTTTTATTTCCGCGCTGCTTCTACCCGTGGCGTCTTCCAGAATATCGTAAAGGCTCGCGTTTGCGGCGGAAGGCGTTAAAACGTGCGACAGATAGATATTATCCGTGCTGAATCCGTCGAGATCTGAAAGAACTATCGCGTTAGATGCCTTGCCCGTAACGTCTCCTAATATTGTGTAAAGAGTGGGCGCGTCCGCGGGATCTAAAACGTTCGCGAGTTTTATGTTGCCGGTGCTGAATCCGTCGAGATCGGAAAGGACTATCGCGTTAGCGGCTTTGCCCGTAACGTCTCCTAATATGGTGTAAAGATCGGGTGCGTCCGCAGGATCTAAAACGTTCGCGAGTTTTATGTTACCCGTGCTGAATCCGTCGAGATCGGAAAGGACTATTGCGTTAGCGGCTTTGCCCGTAACGTCTTCTAATATGGTGTAGAGAGTGGGGGCTTCCGCAGGGTCTAAAACCTTCGCGAGTTTGATGCCGTCCGCACTGAAATCGTTAAGATCGGAAAGAACTATCGCGTCCGAGGTCTTGCCCGTAACGTCTTCTAATATATCGTAAAGTTTAGGCGCGTTGGAGAGTGCGATAACGTGCGTGAGTTTGATTCCCGACGTGTCGAAATCCTTCATGTCGCCCAAAGATATATCGTTTTTATCGGTTATTCCGTGGCTTGCAAGGGCGTCTAACAGGATTTCGTACAGGTCGTCGTTAGCGGGATCGTCGGGATCCAAGAAAGAAGAGAGTTTGACGTCGTCCACTTCCAGCAGTTTAAGATCGCCGACCATAAGATCCGCGGGCAACGGGTGTGTTGCGTTTTTGGTTATGGCGTTGCAAAGTATGTCGTAAAGGTCGCCGTTATCGGCAACGGGTAAGAAGGAAGATACCTTTATGTTGTCGATTTCCATATTTTTAAGGCCGCCTACGGTAAGGGTTTCCGCAGTAACTCCGCCGCCTATCGCGCCGCAGAGAATATCGTAAAGGTCGCCGTTGTCGGCAACGGGGAGAAGTACCGAAAGTTTTACGTTGTCTATAACGATACCGTCTTTAAGATTGCCCACGGTAAGGGTGGCGGGCGTAACTTCGCCTTCCACCGCCGCGCAGAGTATATCGTAGATGTCTTCGTTACCGGCGACGGAAAGGAACGTCGATAACTTTATGTCGTCGAAAGAGAAATCCGAAAGTTCTTTAAGCGTCTTATCGCCGAAAACTTCCGCAATCTCGCCGTCTTCCGCCACGCCGAAAGTGGCAAGCAGGGATTTTACCGTTACCGTGCCCATACTGTCGGAGAAAATTTCCGGAATATCGGTGAGGGGTACTCGCGTAAGGTTGGGATAGTACAGGTCCGCAGTTCCGGAAACTCTGGTTACGGTTTCGCCGTTCTTTTCGAAAGCGGGAGCGTAAGTATCGCCCGAAACTTTGTAGTAGTAGAGTTTATAGTTGAAACCTTCCGCATGTTCGTTTACTTCTTCGGTAACCAAAGTGTATTGCTTGAATACCGAAAGTTCGCCGAAATCGCCGAGTTCGTCGGCAACGCCCACGCTTTCTATCGTGGCGGTAACCTTAAAGCAGTCGATTATATTGTCGCCTAAATTTTCGCCGAACTTTACCGTGCGCAGTTTTTCTTTATCAAGGGAGATAAGGTCGCTTATCTTGGTTTCGTTAAAGACCGTTATGTCCATAAGGTTGTCGATTTCATCCAAAATCACAGGGAAATCTTCCACCCCGTACTCTCCGGGATTTTTCATTACCGTCATCGTAACGTTGAAAAGGCTTTGTTCCGCAAGTTCGGCACTGACGTACCTTCCGTCGCTTCCCGTTAAAGTTTTAAGCGGTATAACCACCGTCGCCACCACTATAACCGTGGGAATAAACAGCACGCCCAAGATCCATATGAAAAGGTTTTTGAAAAACCTGCCGCGCGCTATACGCGCGTTACGACGGGCTCTTCTGTCTTCGTAAAATTCTCTCGACATAAATAACTCCTTAAAATCAGTGAAGTTTTCTCATATCACTAAATATACTACATAAAAATTTTAAAGTCAAGACATTAAACATTATAAATAAATCCGCCGCCGTATCCGCGGCTACTTGCGGCGCAGGAAGTTCGATGGAAAATATTGAAAAAGTTTTAAAAAATCGGCGTAAAATTCTTGACAAAGGCAAATAATAAGTGTACAATTTATTCAAAAGTTAGCAGTCGGGCACAAAGAGTGCTAACAACGAACTTATGAAATTGCTAAAAGGGGGCAAGGAAAAATGAAACTTTCCGAGAGAAAGAAAAAGATCCTTCGTTGCGTGGTGGCGGATTATATCGCGGAAGCGCAGCCCGTATCCAGCAAGAGCATAACGGAAAAGTATATGAAAGATATTTCTTCGGCGACGGTAAGGAGCGAACTTGCGGGGCTTGAAGAAATGGGATATCTTAATCAGTTGCACACGTCGTCGGGGAGAGTGCCTTCCATAGAAGCGTATAAACTTTACGTTACGGAACTTATGGACAGGAGCAAACTTTCGAGTAAAGAAACGGGCATGATAAGGGAAGCTTTTAAAGACCACGTCGACAATCTTGAAGAAGTGGTGCAGAACGCCGTAAAAGTTATAAGCGAACTTACCGATTACACTTCGGTGGCGCTATCGGGGCACAGCGGGGAAGAAGAGATAATAAAGATAGACCTTTTCCGTTATCGCAAGACGCAGGCGTTACTTTTAGTGGTTACCGAAAACACCCTTATAAGGGATAAGTTCATAGAGATACCGGAGAATATGACCGACGGGCAGATTCAGGACGCGGGCAGAATGCTGAACAGGCTTTTCGGCGGCAAGAAGTTAAAAGAGGCGCTGTCTTTGGGGCAGGTCGCAAGGGAAGAGATAGAAAGTTACAAAGAGATATTCGACGGAGTTATGGACGCGATAGAAGACTATATCGTCCGCAACAAAGCCGACGTCATTACCGAAGGGGAAGGCAAGATATTAAACCACCCCGAATACAACAACGACGCCGAAAAGGTCAAAAACTTTCTGTCGGTCGTTACCAGCAAGGAAAAACTGTTCGACCTGTTAAAGGAAAAGGACGACGGGATAGAAGTCAACATCAGGATAGGCGGCGGGCAGAAAGAGAATATGCCGGAAGACTGTTCTTTGGTTACGGCAACCTATTCCGCAAGCGGCGTGGAGATAGGAACTTACGGCGTTATAGGACCTTTACGTATGGATTACAGGAAAGTCGTTTCGGTGTTAGAGGGCGTCGGAAAAGTGCTTGAAGACATAATGAAGAATAAAAAAGATTAGAAGGAAAAGGTAATGGAAGAGAAAAAGAAGAAAACCGATTCCGCAAAAAAGCCGGAAGAACCGTCTTTGAAAGAAGAAAACGCAAGGCTTTCGGAAGAGACGGAAAAACTTAAAGCCCAGGCGGAAGAATACAAGGACAAATGGATGAGAAGCGTAGCCGAGTTCGACAATTACAAAAAGCGCAACGCGAAACTCTGGCAGGACGCTTTCACCGAAGGGATAGCGAGCGTGGTTACGAAAATCCTTCCCGTAGGCGACAACCTCGAAAGGGCGATATCGTTGGGATTCGACGAGAAGACCACCGAAGGGCTTAAAGCAATAAAGAGAAGGTACGACGAAACGCTTGCCGCTATGGAAATAGAAGAGATAAACCCCGTAGGCGAGATATTCAACCCCAACTACGCCGAAGCGGTGATGCAGGTGGAAAAGGAAGAAGGGGATACGAGCGACACCGTAAAACAGGTGTTCGAGAAAGGTTACAGATTCAAAGACAAGATCATAAGATACGCAAAGGTAAGCGTAGTCAAATAAAAGCAAAAAGGAGATGACGATTATGAAAACAATAGGTATTGATTTAGGAACGACAAACTCATGCGTAGCCGTTATGGAAAACGGCGAACCTGTGGTAATAGCGAACGCGGAAGGTGCGAGAACTACTCCGTCGGTCGTCGGATTTCAAAAGGACGGCGAAAGACTTGTGGGGCAGGTAGCGAAACGTCAGGCGGTTTCTAACCCCGAAAGGACGGTTTCGTCTATTAAACGTCATATGGGCTCTGATTACAAGGTGTCCATCGACGGCAAGAACTACACCCCGCAGGAAATTTCCGCTATGATACTTTCAAAGCTTAAAAAGGACGCGGAAGCGTATCTCGGCGGTACGGTAACCGACGCGGTTATTACTTGCCCTGCGTACTTTACCGACAGTCAGCGTCAGGCGACCAAAGACGCGGGCAAGATTGCGGGCCTTAACGTTCTTCGTATCATCAACGAACCGACGGCGGCTGCACTCTCCTACGGACTCGATAAAGAAGGCAAGGCGCAAAAGGTTATAATTTACGACCTTGGCGGCGGTACGTTCGACGTTTCCATTATGGAAATCGGCGATGGTGTTTTTGAAGTTAAGTCTACAAACGGTGA
>DBVR01000015.1:557-9861 GCA_002308755.1 Christensenella sp. UBA1259 | reverse complement strand
ACCGGACTGCTCCATCCCGCGATATACGCTCTTTTCAGAGTGCCTATATATAATATACCTTAATCCCTTTTTTGTCAAACGTTTCTTCTTAAAAATTTTAAATTATAATTTACCGAAAACTTGTTTTTTGTCTTTTCCTTATGTTACAATATATCTATGCAACCCCTGTTTATAGACGAATCCCTTAAAAATAAGACCGTCGCGGTGGCGGTTTCGGGCGGCGAAGACTCTATGGCGCTGTTACATTTTACCCTTTCCGTAAAGGACAGGTATTCCTTTAACGTCGTCTGTATCAACGTAGAACACGGCATAAGGGGGGAATCTTCTCTGAAAGATTCCGAATTTGTCAGGAATTATTGCGAAAAAAACGGCGTTCCCTGCATATCCTATTCCGTAAACTCCTTAAAGAAAGCCGAAACGGAAAAACTCACCGTCGAACAGGCGGCGAGAATCTTGCGTTACGAGTGTTTTAACGACGCCTTGAAGAAAGGCAAGTGCGACGTGATATTCACCGCGCACCACTTAAAAGACAACATGGAATCGGTGCTTATAAACCTTTTCCGCGGCACGGGGATCAAGGGGCTTGCGGGGGTAACCAACTACGGCGACGTTATCCTGCGCCCGTTTATCGGGGTGAAAAAGCAGGAGATATCCGAATACGTAAAACTGCATAACATACCTTTCGTTACCGACGAGACCAACTTACGGGACGATTACACCAGAAATTATATCCGCCACAACGTTATTCCCGCCGTGGAAAAGGCGTTTCCGGAGGCGGAAAGCGGGGTTTACAGGCTTTCGCGCATAGCGGCGGTTGAAGACGCGTATCTCGATAGAGAAGCGGCGAAGATAATATCGGCAAACAAGACCTGCGCGGAAATACGGCTTCCCGCGGACCCCGTGCTTATACGCAGGGCGGCGATAATGTGCTTTAAAAAACTCGGGATAGAAAGGGATTACGAACGGGTGCATGCGGAAGACGTATGCGCACTTGCGGACAAAGAAACGGGGAAGTCCGTCAATCTTCCCCAAAACGTCGTCGCGATAAGAGAGTACGACGTTATATCGCTGTTTAAAAACGCAAAAAAACCCCGCGACGGGATAATGTCCTTCGGCATAGGGGAATTTACGTTCGGTGAAAAGGCTTACGCGGTGATAAAAACGCCCGCGCCAAAAGACCTTGCGAGCGGACTTTTCGTCGACGGGGACAAGATACCCGCCGACGCCGTCGTACGGAACCGCAGGAGCGGAGATCACATAAAGAAATTCGGCGGCGGCACGAAAAATCTTTCGGACTATTATTCCGACCTTAAAATACCGAGAAAGGACAGGGACGACTTTCCGGTGATAGCCGTGGGCAACAGAGTGCTTGCGATTTTCGGGGTTGCGGTTTCTCTCGACGTAAAAGTTGACAATAAGACGGAAAACGTGCTACAATTGATTACGCGCAAAGGATAGAATATGGATAAATACAAAATCTTACTCACCGAAGAACAGATTCAGAGAAGGGTAAAGGAACTGGGCAAAACCATTACGGAAGATTATCGGGACAAAAAGCCCGTTATCATATGTATGTTGAAAGGCGCGGTGTATTTTTTCGCCGACCTTACGAAGAACATAGAACTTCCGCTCATGATAGACTTCGCAAGGCTGTCGAGTTACCGCAACGGCACGAAAGGCGGGCATATGGAACTTATTTCCGACATCACCGCCGAGATAGAAGACAAAGACGTGATAATCGTGGAAGACATAGTCGACAGCGGCAAAACGCTTTCTTACTTTGTGGAACTTTTAAAGAAAAAGCGCCCCGCGTCGGTCAAGATATGCGCGTTTCTCGATAAAAAAGAACGCAGGGAAGTGGATATATCCGCCGACTACGTCGGTTTCGATATCCCCTGCGGGTTCGTTATAGGCTACGGGCTCGACTATGCGGAAAAATACCGCGAATTTCCTTTCCTTGCCGAGATAACCGAGTTCGAATCGTAATTTGCGCCGGCGACGTCGCCGTTCGGTGCGACCGTCGAATAATAAACGCGGCAAAACACGGCTTTATAGATTTACGGAAACTTTAACCTTTCACTCCGCCCGAAAACTTCGGTTTTCGGGCGGAGCGTTATTTAATACGGCTTTTCAGCCTTAAAACAGTTGTAAAATCCCCTATTGTGTGCTATACTCTATAAGTACCACTATATATAGCGGAAAATTAAGTAAGGTGTACCGTATGAAAAGAACTGCTTTAAAACTTATTTTTGACTGTCCGCAGAACTTTGCGGGGCAAACGGTTACCGTCTGCGGCTGGGCGAAGACCATAAGGGATTCCAAGTCTTTCGGGTTTATAGAACTCAACGACGGTTCGTATTTCAAGAACTGTCAGGTAGTGTTCGAAAGGGCGAAATCGGATAACTACGACGAAGTGGCGGCAAGTAACGTAGGCGCGTGTTTTTCGGTAACGGGGAAACTCGTTTTAACGCCTGAAAGGAGTCAGCCTTTCGAGATAAACGCCGATAAAATAGAGATACTCGGCGCGTCCACGCCCGACTATCCCTTGCAGAAAAAACGCCACACCCTGGAGTTTTTGAGAACTATCCCGCACCTGCGTCCGAGAACCAACGTTTTCAACGCGGTGTTTAAAGTTCGCAGCGAAGCGGCTTTCGCTATTCATAAGTTTTTCAACGAACGCGGATTCGTGTACGTTCACACCCCCATAATCACGGGGAGCGACTGCGAAGGCGCGGGCGCGATGTTTCAGGTTACCACGTTAGATCTCGACAAAATAAAAGGCTCGGTCGATTACTCGAAGGACTTTTTCGGAAAGAAAGCGCTTATGACGGTTTCGGGACAGCTGGACGTGGAAAATTTCGCTATGGCTTACGCCAATGTCTATACTTTCGGACCGACTTTCAGGGCGGAACATTCCAACACCGTGCGCCACGCGGCGGAATTCTGGATGATAGAGCCCGAAATGGCGTTCGCCGACCTTAAAGACGATATGGACTGTGCCGAAAGCATGGTAAAATATATAATATCCTACGTTATGGAAAGTTGCCGCAACGAACTTGAATTTCTCAACAAGTTCGTGGACACGGGGCTTATAGAACGGCTTAACAACGTTTTAGACAACGAATTTAAGCGTCTTTCCTATACCGAAGCGATAGACATTTTATCGGAAGTAAAAGACCGTTTCGACGCGCCCGTTTACTGGGGCGTTGACCTTCAGAGCGAACACGAAAGGTATCTTACCGAAACGGTTTTCAAAAAACCCGTGTTTCTGACCGACTATCCCAAAGAGATAAAGGCGTTTTACATGCGCCTAAACGACGACGGCAAGACCGTCGCCGCGAGCGACCTTTTAGTTCCCGGGATAGGGGAACTTGTCGGCGGGAGTCAGAGAGAAGAGCGTATCGAAGTTCTGCGTAACCGCATGAAAGAGTGTAACTTAAAGGAAGAAGACTACCGCAACTATCTCGATTTAAGGCGGTACGGCGGGGTAACTCACTCGGGATTCGGGCTTGGATTCGAACGTATGGTCATGTATCTTACGGGAATAAACAACATAAGGGACGTACTGCCGTTCCCGAGAACTTTCGGGAATCTCGATTAAGGAAATATTATGAAAATAATGATAGACGCTTTCGGGGGCGATAATTCTCCCGAAGAAGTTATCGCGGGAACGCTGCTTGCGATAAAGGAAAGAGAAGATTTTACGGCGGTGCTCGTCGGCGACGAAGATATAATAAAGGAAAAACTTTCGGGCTATACTTTCGACTCGTCGCGAGTCGAAATATTCGACGCCAAAGACGTCATAACCTGCGAAGAAGAACCTACGGTCGCCGTACGGAGAAAGCCCGACAGTTCGATAGTAAAGGGCATAAAGGAATTAAAGGAAAACGACGAGATAAAAGCCTTCGTTTCGGCGGGATCTACGGGCGCGGTGCTGGTCGCCGCGACGCTTAAACTCGGCAGGATAGAAGGGATATCCCGTCCCGCGCTTTGTCCCGCGCTGCCCACCCTTTCGGGCGGGCAGGTGTTTCTGACCGATTCGGGCGCGAACGCCGACTGCAAGGCGATAAATCTCGTACAGTTCGCGGTGATGGCGGCGGTGTACGCCGAAGAAAGCGGGATAAAAGACCCCAAGATCGCCCTTCTTTCCAACGGCACGGAAGACGAAAAGGGTAACGCATTGAATCACGAGGCGTTTCCCTTGCTTAAAGGACTTAAAGGCATAAATTTCATAGGCAATATGGAAGCGCGCGATATCCTTTCGGGGAAAGCGGATATCGTCGTCGCCGACGGGTTTTCGGGCAATATCGCCTTAAAGAGTATAGAAGGCGCGGCAAAGACGGTTATGACGGCGGTAAAAGGCGCGATAACTTCTTCTTTGCGCGGCAAGATAGGGGGACTTTTCGTAAGAAAGCCCCTTAAAGGGTTAAAGGACACCCTCGATTTCAACAACAAGGGCGGCGCGCTGTTTTTGGGAGTAAATAAACCCGTGCTCAAAGCACACGGATCTTCCAAACGCATCGCTATAAGAAACACCGTCCTGCAAGCCGTTTCCTACGCGGGATTCGACTTAAAGGACAAAATAAAAAACAAACTCGAAAGCACGGGTGCGAGCCTTTTGGTATGATGATATTCGACCTTTCGGAGATAGAAGAGAGAATCGGCTACGAATTCAAGGATAAAATGTTGCTCCGTCAATGTTTTACTCACTCTTCCTACGCCTACGAACACGGAGAAAGCGACAACGAACTTTTAGAGTTTTTCGGCGACGCCGTGATAGAGTTTATAGTTACCGAGTATCTTTTCAAAAACAGGGCGGGGGACGAAGGAAAACTAACTGCGTTCAGGGCGCAGATGGTGGCGAAAGAGCCGCTGCTTGCGGCGGTTAAAAAACTCGGGCTTTACGAGTACGTTCTTTTGGGAAAAGGGCAGGAAAAGACTTCGAGTTTCGAAGAGAAACTGTTTTCCAGCATATTCGAAGCACTGGTCGCCGGCATTTATATAGACGGCGGGATAGTCGCGGCTAAAAAGTTCGTCAGAAATACGCTTATAAAGAGTTTCGAAGAAAAGGAAAAGCAATCGGAAAAAAAGGTCGGCGTCAGCGAAAAGAACCTTTTGCAGGAATACGTTCAGAAACGTAAAGCAGGCAGTCTTTCCTACGAAACGCTGTCGAAAACGGGGCCGGAACACTTGCCGACCTTCCGCGCGGCGGTACTTCTCAACGGCGTTAAGATAGCGGAAGGCAAAGGGAGTTCGGTAAGAAAAGCCGAAAGCGAAGCGGCGAAAAAAGCGCTCGATAAGTTAAACAAAACCAAAAAATCAGGACGGTAAGAATTTTGAATTTCGAGAAGGTTGAATTATACGGCTTTAAATCTTTTGCGGATAAAGCGGAAATAAAATTCGGCAACGGCATAACGGGGATAGTCGGACCTAACGGTTGCGGCAAATCCAACGTCGCCGACGCCATACGCTGGGTGCTCGGCGAGCAGTCGGCGAAAAGTCTTCGCGGCAGCAGTATGCAGGACGTTATTTTCGCGGGCACGCAGAACAGGAAATCCCTTTCTTACTGCGAAGTGTCGCTGTATTTCGACAACAGCAATAGAATATTCGACGTAGATTACAACGAAGTCATAATCACCCGCAAACTTTTCCGCAGCGGCGAAAGCGAATATTACATCAACAAACAGCAGGCGAGATTAAAGGACATCGTCGATCTTCTGCACGAGTGCGGCATAGGTAAGGAAGGCTATACCATAATAGGTCAGGGCAAGGTGGAAGAGATAATGTCCGCAAAGCCCGAAGATAGAAGGCTTATCTTCGAAGAAGCCACGGGGATAGCGAAATTCAAATCGAGAAAGGTTGAGTCGGAAAGAAAACTCGAACGCACCAGAGAAAATATCGTGCGTTACGGCGACATACTTTCGGAAATAGAAAACCAGATGGGACCGCTGTCCCGTCAGGCGGATAAAGCAAAAGAGTTCAACGAACTTTCGGAAGAACTGAAAAGGCACGAACTCAACACCTATATCGCCAAAGCGGACGGCGTGGAAATCGCAAAGGGCAAGATAAATTTAAGGATAGCGGGGCTCGACGAACAGGCGGCGTTAAAAAGAGCGGAAGGCGAAAAGGCGCAGGCGGACTACGAAAAGGTGTTCGAAGACATTTCTTTAACCGACGAAAGGCTTAAAAAACTCAACGACGAACTTCTGGAAAAGCGCGTCGGTATGGAAAAATCTTCGGGTGCGAAAAGGCTTCTCGAAGAGAAGATTGCCTTCCTTTCGGGGCAGATAGAAAGGACTGAAAACGAGATAAAAGAGAACGAAAACGTAATAAGCGAAGTGGACGCCGAATACGTTACCTGCGACAAGGAAAGAAAAGACGCAGAAAAACTTTTAAAAGACCTGTCGGAAAAGGCGGAAGATTATTCCCGCAAACTTTTAAGTCTTGCGGAAAGGCTGGCGCTCGGCGAAGAACTTGCCCAAAGCAGCCGCAAGAAGATAATAGAGAGTATAGAATCGCTGTCCGACTTCAAAATGAATAAAGGCACGATCTCGGTGGAAAAGAGCAACTTAATGGACAAACTTTCGGAACTTGAAGAAAAAGCCGCCGCGACAGACCTTAAAATAAAGGACATCTGGGGAGAAAAGGAAAAGACCGACCAAAGGATAGACGAACTCGACAGAGAAGCGTCGTCGGGGAAAAACCGTATTTCCGAAAAAGAAGACGAGATAAGAGAATTGAACGAAAGCGTAGCCGCGATAGAAAACAAGATGTTTTCTTTAAATTCGCTTATAACGAGTCTCGTTACGAAAGACAACTTCTACCGCGATATGAAAGAGCGGTACGAAGGGTATTCGCAGTCGGTAAAACTTTTAATGAACGGCGCGAGAACGGACGCCGAAGTGAAAAAACGCATAAAAGGCGTAGTCGCGGAACTTATAAAGAGCGATAAAAAATTTGATATCGCGCTGGAAACGGCTTTGGGCGCGGGGGCGCAGAACGTCGTTACCGAAACCACAGACGACGCCAGATACCTTATAGAATACTTAAAAACCAACAAACTCGGGCGGGTTACCTTCCTGCCGATAACTTCGGTAAAACCCCGTGTAACGAGCGCGGAAGTTACTATCGCCTTAAAGGAAAACGGCGCTTTGGGAGTTGCCAACGAGATAGTGGAGTACGATAAAAAGTACGAAAACGTAATATCCAATCTTCTCGGCAACACCCTTATAGTGGACACCCTCGAAAACGGCAGAAGAATAGCCGATAAATACGGGTTTTCCTTTAAGATAGTAACGTTAGACGGCGACGTGTTCTCGACGCAGGGTTCTATGACCGGCGGGTCGAGAAGGGCGGAGTATTCGGGCGTGCTTTCTTCCGACAGGCGGATAGAAGAAAACGCCGCACAACTTGCCGAAAACCGCGCTAAGATGGAAAAATTAAAGGCGGAAAAGGCGGAACTCGAGAAAAAGCGGGACAACTGTTTTTCCGATCTCGAATTTCTTAACGATTCCTATAACGGCACTCGGCAGTCGATTATGGTGGAACGGGAAAAGCAGTCGGCGTACGAAAAATCGCTGTCGGAACTTGACAGAGAAGCCGAGAACACGGCGGTGCTTATAGATTCCGTCAAAGAAAAACTCGGCGAGACCGAACGGCACATATCTTCTCTTTCCGTCGGCGGCGAAAGACTGGAAAAGGATAAAAAAGCGGCGGAAGGTTCGGCGGACAAGTATCAGGCGGAATACGACGCGCTTAAAAAACAGCGGGACGAACTTTCGTTAAAGAGCACCGAAATACAGGTAAAGATAACCGAAGCGAAAGGAAAGATAGCCGCCCTTACGCAGGAAGCGGAACGCTTGAAAACCGCCGCGGAAGAAGCCCGTGGAAACATAAAGCGGTTAAAGGAAAGCAACGACGGCGCAAGGGATATAGTGGAACAGTTAAGGCTGGATCAGGAAAAGGTCGCGCTGACCAAGGAAGAGCAGGAAGTGGTGAACGCCATACGCGCCGATATAGAGAATATCGAAGAACGCAAGGCGTCTTTAAGAGAACAGTTAAATAAAAGCGACGCGCTTCGCGGCGCGCTTGCCGAAGAAATGAGCGCGATACTCGAAAAGCGGCACGCGGAAGAGATAGCGCTCGCCAAAATAGATTCCGACTTAGAACATCTCGGGGAAACGGTGGAAAACGAGTACGGCTTAACCTACGAGACGGCGTTAAAGTACAAGGAAGACGGCTATGACGCAAACTTCGGCGAAGGGGAGATAGCGAGACTTCGCAGAAAGAGAGCGGCAATGGGTGCGATAAACGCCGCCGCTATAGAAGATTTTAAACTCTTAAAAGAGCGTTACGACGAGATGACGACGCAAAAGGAAGACCTTGAAAAAGCCGAAAGCGATTTAAGGGAAGCGATAGACAAGATAAAGGCGGAAATGCTCACCCGTTTCGACGAAGGTTTCGACAAGATAAACAAGAATTTCCAGCAGATATTCAAAGAACTTTTCGGCGGCGGCAGGGCGATGCTGGAAATGGACTATTCGGAAAACGAAGACAAGTTGGAAGCGGGCGTCGAGATAATCGCCGAACCCCCGGGAAAGAAACTGCAAAAACTTTCCCTTTTATCGGGCGGGGAAAAGGCGCTCACCGCGATCGCCATACTTTTCGCGATATTAAGGATGCGTCCCATGCCGTTCTGCGTGTTGGACGAAATAGAAGCGGCGCTCGACGAAGCCAACGTCGACAGGTTCGCAAGATACTTAAAGAAGTTCTCGGAAGACACGCAGTTTATAGTCATAACCCACAGAAAGCCGACCATGGAACTTGCCGACGCGCTGTTCGGCGTTACCATGCAGGAAAAGGGCGTGAGCAAAACGGTGTCGGTCAAACTTTCCGACGCCGCGGACTTCGACGCGGGCAGAAATCTCGCTTAAACGGGGAAGAGTATGGGGTTTTTCGGTAAAATAAAGGCGGCGCTCGCCAAAACCAAGGAAGGCATAAGCAGAAAACTTTCCGATATATTCTCGAAAAACAAACTCGGCGACGAGTTTTACGAAGAGTTAGAAGACCTTCTCATATCGTCGGACGTTTCGGTATCCACTTCTCTCGAAATCGTGGAAGAGTTGAAGGGAAACGCGATAAAGGACAGGTGCAGGGATAAAGAGTTCGTCGTAGCGGAGTTAAAGAGAGAGTTAAAGGAAACGCTGGACTTTGCCGACAGAAAAGAGATAAAGTTCCCCGTCGCGATAATGGTGGTGGGGATAAACGGCGTCGGCAAGACGACGACGATAGGCAAACTTGCGCA
>DBVR01000015.1:0-537 GCA_002308755.1 Christensenella sp. UBA1259 | reverse complement strand
ACTTTCCGCGCGGCGGCGGCGGAGCAACTTTCCGTCTGGGCGGACAGGGCGAAAGTAAGGATAATAAAGAGTCAGGAAGGCGCGGACGCGGCGGCGGTGGTATACGATGCGGCGGTCAGCGCGAAAGCGAGAAAAACCGACGTCCTTATAATAGACACCGCGGGGAGACTGCACGTTAAATCGGGACTCATGGAAGAATTGAAGAAGATGAACCGAATTCTATCGCGCGAGTACGAAAACGGGCAAGTTCTTAAAATGATAGTATTAGACGCCACGACGGGGCAGAACGCTTACAATCAAGTAACGGAATTCGATAAAGCCGTAGGGCTCGACGGGATAATACTCACCAAGATAGACGGCACGGCGAAAGGCGGGTTCATAATTTCATTGTCCTACGAAACGGAGATACCCGTTTACTACGTCGGCACGGGGGAGAAGATAGACGATATAGAAGACTTTTCCGCCGACGAATTTATAGAAGGTATGTTCTGACAAGTTAAAAATTAAAATAAAAAACCCGCGGGCGAAGATCGCCCA